>QMRH01000006.1 GCA_003650675.1 Thermoprotei archaeon
AAGTGGCATTGGCCCGGTATATATTGTATAAGAAAATATCGCTACATCTAAGGCCATAAAGAGCCTATCCTTAGCCGAGCCCTAGGTACAACCCTTCAGAACGATAATCCGGAACCTATGAAACATTCTGTATAAAGGAATGTTAATCAGAGTAAACAAGCATTTTATAAAACATTGTTAACCATAATTAACAAGAACATTAGTCCAGGAGACACACAGCTACTTTGAGGAGCCTCGGTCGTCAAACAATTAAATCATGCCTGAACGTTGCTTCCCTTTCTAATTTAATGTCTCCCTTATGTAGTCATCCACCGTTTTCCTTTTCTTCATCCACACAATCGATATAACGACTGCAGTAAGCGAGAATCCAAGGGAGAAAACCAGGGAGAACCATATAAACGACGGCCAATTCGACAAACTAACTGCCGGCGGAATCCAGGGAACCACAAGCCTCAAGAAACCGAAGAACACGAGAAAAGCCACAGACACCATAAACGTCATAACATACAACACTAGGAATGTAAATATAATCCACCTACCCTCAAAGACACGACTAAACATAACCATAATCTAATTCTCTTCCAACATTTTTTATCTTTTCTGCTAAAACCCGAAGACAGTTCAATATATAGATATTTTTAAACTATAAAGTTGCAGGTTGGTGTAGAGTTAAGAGTCCTAGGCTTAACATTCTTCTTTAAGCAGCCCGAAGTATTCCTTTAATTAACCCAGCTTTCCTAATTTATTGTTCTCATGGGACTCAACTTCATCTATTTGTCCGAGGTGAACGGGTATTGCCGTCTAACTCTTTGATCTTTCATAAATATGATATGAGAGTCTCTCTGATGAAGCCACGCACCTGTCGTAGCTATGTTAACAAGTTGACTCTCGCAAGATCAGGAATACCATTAATTATATATAATATATAACTAATAGTATTTGTGAGTAGTATGTCTATGTCTGACCTTAATGAGAAGAATACCGTTAATGAGCTTGCTGCAGTAGCGCATGTAGTAGACTTTATGGTATACCTTGTTAAAACGATTAGCGAGCACCTTGATATGCTTTGCAAAAATATGGAATCACTTCCAGGTACCTTTAGTACAACAGGGATAGCCATGCTTGTGGACGAGGTTATGGATTCCATGAACGAGTTAGCAGGATTAATAATAAGGATATTGCCTTCTGATAAAAAGGGTTGTGAAGATAAATATAAAGAATTTTGGAATCTGCACACTGTATTAATGTCCTATCACTATGATGCTTTGATGCTAATCAGACATTCATTATTGTCAGCACTTATAGGGTACTATAGTGTGGCGTTTAGCGAGCTACGTAGCGCTATGGAGAGTATAGTTCGGGGCGCCGTGTTTGATCTATTAGCTATACCTGAATATCGTAAAGAGACCACAGAGTTGCAGAAAATTAAGGGGTTTAAGGGGGATGAAGGGTTTCTAGAGCTACTTAAATTACTTGAGAAAAAGTTAGGTGATAGAAGGCCCAATCTCTCCATCGAGATCTTTGGCATAATGGATGAGGAGTTGAAGAATTTCAACCCTAGAGCCTCTTTTATTGGGCTTCTCAAACAACTAATGATGTGGGGTATAATCGATGATGAACTTTTCCGAGAAGCTACTGAATACTATACTGAGTTATCTAAGCATACGCATAGGGTACATCCTAGATTTTCTGAGATAGGTTCACGTATCGTAACAGATAGGGATTGGATTGAACTTGAACCTGTTCCTGAAGAACTATTTTCGTATCTTTACAGTTTTGCAAACCTTAATGGCCTATTCACATATTTAGTTTTGAAGGTCTTAAGTATAGACCTAGTTCACGAGGAGTACAAGAACTGCATAGATCGGGAAAAACTGAAAGAAGATATTCGAAGAATTTCAAAAATGGCCAGAGAGTACAAGACCTGGAAGAAAACAAGAGAATTATTGAAAAAGCTGATGATGCAATAATTTTTTATTATTTAATAAATAGATTAGAGAGAAACTTTGGAGAGAATTCTTTGTCAGTTAAAACTTGTTTTGCATTTTCTGTATACTTCTCATTTTATGTGTTTGGATCCGAGTTCCCTGCATAGTATATATTTATCTTTGGTTTAATCTTTTAGTGAGATGTCTGGGAGAAAGGGTAGAAGGAAGTTTTCTAAATGGGTATTGTGGGGTTGGAAAATTCTTATCTGCTGGTTCTTTCTTTCAACAATCATAATAACTGGCTCTATATCATACTTAATGTATAGGAATATTCAAAAAGAGGCATTACTGAGGCTTTTTGATTTTTTGAAAACTTCTACGGTGCTGCGGCAACCGTTACCCCGATAGCAGTAACTTTTTCTTTTTATGGTGAGCGAAACATTCGCCGTGAGAAAAAGAGAAGATTTAGAAAACTTCTTGTGACCAGTATTTTCATGAGTGTTATGGCGTTGTTCATCTATAAAATATGGCAGGCCATTGACACGGAAATGGATTACCTTTTATCCACTGCTTTATTATACGCATATATCCCCCCTTCTAGGAGGCCTGTTTATGGCACTATCCCCCGAGGAAATGTCTCAGTTTGCAGCAAACTTTTACAAAATATTCACACTATCCTTAACAGTGCTGACTTTCGGTATGCTTTTAGCAATCATTCCAGCTTCCCAGTACTTTAAGCTACCGGCAGCTTACCTACACCGCAAAGTCGCATTCTTTGCGACGTCTTTTATAACCGCAATCCTAATAGGGTTGAATGTTTTCGGACACATCGCCCTCGTCCACACGGTGCTGGATAAAGAAAATGCGTTTAAAAGAATAGCAAGCTTCATCGAAGAAATAACCATATTAAAAAATAAATTAAGATCCAAAACATTTGCCCTCAACAGGTTAATCACCCATATATTAAAACGCCACTCCAAACCTTATAAGTATTCCAAGGAAACTAAAGCTAGGGGGACTTGCATAAAATTCTTTATTGTTAACCAAAATTTTGATTAATTTTGAGATGATAGCTCTGAACGCTTGGCTATAGGCATATATCTGAATGCATCTGTTAATAATGGAAAACTCTTTTTCCATAATAACAATTTCTCACAGATAAAAGACTCACATCTAGATCTTGTAGGTGGTATGGGATTTTAGATTCCACAAAATGTATCCAAGAACGTTTCATAGATTGAAGTTAAAAGAGACTTATTCTCGAAGCTCTCTACGGGTATATTTAAGGTAATTGTACTCATCTAGAAGCTTTGTCAATTCCACGCCAGTGTTTCTTACAATGTATTCTTCGGCTTCCTTCATACTTAATCCACGCTTGTTTGCGTAGTCTTCGACCACTCTAGACAGTTCCCTCTTTGTCGTTCTAAGAAACTCTAGATAATTATCCCCATCGGGAATATGTATACCGTAGCTTTTCCTAATGCTGTCATCCCACATGATGAACAGCTTTGGATGCAGTAAGTGAAGAGCCTTAGATGCTCCTGTAGCGTCAAGAACCCCTGAAAACCTGTTGTAGAGAGTTACAATAGAATTGGTTACAACGGGATCCTCTAAGTCTACGTTCAGCAATGTTTTGTCCTTCAGCTCCCTGATAATTGGATGAACAGAACTTAGAAGCTCATATATGTCAGAGAAATGTTTCTCGAGATCGCTGAAAGCCTTTCTACCTTTCTCAGACTGTGTATACCAGACACCATTGTAGTGTAAGAGGAACGAGAGAATGGCAATGCTCTTTTCCTCAATCTCCCCTCTCCTACACACGCTTAGAGCAGTATTATAGAGCTTGTTACCGTACTTCAATTCAAAGAGACGATGAGCTTTCAGAAGCTCCTTAACCTCAACTTTTCCTCTACCCGGCATATTAGGCAGACCTCCGATAGAAGGACAGAATGATGGAGAAATTCCTCTCTTTTGAGGGACTTCCCTTACAATCTCATTCAGTAATCGCCGAAGTTTCTTAGCCGCCACGTGGGGATCCACCCAGCTAGACGTACTACGAGCACGAACCAGATTCTCAATAAATCCAACCGCTTTTTCAAGCAGGTGAATTGCCTTATCTTCCTCTATGTAGGTAAAGAAAGCGTTACCTAGACCCTTGACCCCTACATCGAAGTGAAGCGATAGCGGCATGGGTGCTGGCATGGGAGTTGAATATTCTTTTCTGGCTCTAAGCAAAAATAGGGAAGGCGGGGAATAGGTGGACGCACTCCCTCCAATTAACTCCTTTCTCGTGACCTCACGGATCTCTCCTCTATACTCTGGTGGTATGGTATCCCAAAGGGAGTACCCGGGATCAAATGGTTCTTGAAGAAGCTCTGCTCGACCATAAACCCCTATGAGAAACCAGCCACCCTTGTACCCGGGTTTCCTTGAAATAAAGAAAATTACACCTTTCCTAAAACGGCTGGGTTTCATGGCGTGGAGTGGCGGTGCATAGCCATAGTAGTACTCGTCACTGAAGCCCTCAAAAAAGTTCCACCACTCATGGCCAAATCCATAATTCTTCACATATCCAAAGCTAGAAGATCTGCTAGATAACCATTTCTTATACTCAGTGGGATCCCAACCACGGTAACCACAAGAGCTCCAAGCAACCTTCCAAACAAGGAAGGAATTCAATGTTAACACCGTAAAATATAAACTTAAAAAGGATTAATAAATTTTCAATGAACTTTAATCATTTCGAATAATCTCCATTTCCACCTAATAAGATCTCAAAATCCATTTCATCCTATAATCTTATGTGAAGGATTATATGAAAAATATTAAGGACTTATCTATAGGGCGCTGATACAGTGTTGCCGGTAAAACGTGTCTCGAGAGGTTACTAAACGATGTAAGTAGGTTAAACTCTTGGAGATACAAGATCCCCTTTGATAGCATCACAAGGTCTTTGAAGTTAACTTATTAACAGCAAGTTTATTTCTGTAATATTATATACTTGTTAACATTAGCCCACAAAATCTGAGTCTTGAAGAGCATACACATATTATATAGATCACTGAGGCTGTTTGCCATATAAATGATATTATCGATTCTATGTACCTTAGTTGTTATACCTAGGTTTCAGTAAATATATTAGAATTTGTTCAAGTATTTTTGCAGTTTCAGGATTTTCAGTCTTTATTATCTTAAGCTTTAGTTTTTCTAAATATTCTTTTGCCTTCCTTAAGCTATGAAAGTTCTTTATAAGTTTTCTTCCGAACACGTGTGGTTGTTGAGATTGACCTAGATTAGCCCATAGATCGTGTCTTAAACGTCTATAAAGGTTATTTGTTGAGCCCACATAGTCTGTCTGTTCGTTATTAAAGAACACGTATACTCCAGACTTATCCCTATACTCTGTGGTTACTTCGGTTATGTTAATGGTATTTGTTACAAATAATTTTCTTATATATGACTTAAGTTTTTCCGAGAGTAAAACATACCTCTTTAGTATTGCGTCGTATTCTTTATTAGAACACTCCTTTATCTTAACTCCTTCACTATATATTCCGTGCTTATCTGGATCGTATATTTCGTATTTACCGTCGTCTCTAAGGAATAGAAATCTTTCTGGAGTATTAGGCCAATGTTTATAGGCTGGCGGTAGGTTGATAACTAGGCTCATTAGGTGTTGCCATATGGTATCATCACTCCAACTACCCATTGCTTTAACTTTACTAAATAATTCTTCAGCAGTAACAGGTCCGCCACCGAGCTCAAGAATAGCTTTCTTAACGGCTTCTCGGCAACTTAACCTCTTCCTCATATTAATGCCTCCATAGTTGCTATCAAGAAGTATTATTTTATCTCTTTAACTTCAAATCCAAGTTTAGTTAGAATTCTATAAGCATCCATTGCTGTAAACGCTATTCTCGGTAATCTCGTCACGAGGCCTACAACCTGCTTTATGGGATACTGTTTGCCATTAATTTCAATGTAGTACTTCCTTTTACCAGTAAGAGGTTCAGGCTCAACATCTCTAATAGCATTAATAATATCCTCTCTCGTGATATCATAGATCCTACCTCTAATGGTAAACTTCACCACCTACTACACCACCAAATATAAATTCTTGTATCCACCAAAGTATTCAAAGCGTTACGGAGAACCTAAGCTCTACATGTATGACCTAATAAATATACACTTCGCTTGACACCTCCATATAAATTCATACATGTAGTCCTCACAGCTTGGAACTTAGCTAATTGTGCATGAGGTTGAAGGTTGATTTTGGGGTTAGGGGTCTGTTGATCCTAAAATACTGGCTTTTAAAACTTATGTAGAGAATTTATAAGTAAGGAAGTGGGCATTTATATTGGAAGGTGATTTCTTTGTCTGATGTTTTTTGTGCGATAAGGAAGTGTAGGGGTGTTAAGGAAAGGATGGATTGTGTTGGGGGCTTAAACATAGCTACATAAAGCCTGTAGTTCTCCCGTGTTCCGAAAAGTCTCCTGAAGTAATGATAGTTACTGAGCAACCGAAAGACCCCTATGAATGCATTTGGAATTATCTTAAAGAATGTCAGGAAAATAAGAGTAAGGGTATTGTTCCTTTGATGGATGAAATGTTTGGAGGAGAGTTTTTAAAGGACTTTAACCCTGAGGACGCTCATTATCCTTTCAGAAAGTTTTACTGGACGCATTTCATAAAGTGTCCTGGAAATATTAGAATGAAAAAATCCCAGATGAAGGAAACATCTTTCTTGGAGGGAAGGCTGAGTGTAAATGCTTGTGCTAACAAGCATTTGTGTAAAGAAGTAAAAGCGCTTAGGCCCAGACTGATTGTCTGTATGGGGGGCACTGGCTGGAAAATGGTTTCTAAGGCAAATCGAGAACGGGATACAGGGTTTTGAAAGCGAATATAAATGGTTTACCAGACTCTTCGAAGACTACAAAAGGGGAAAAATCAGTGAAGTATGGATGGAGGCTATATGGAGGGAATTGGAAACTGTGGTGAAGGGAGTCTATGAGATTCCTAAAGCCCGCCTATGTGGAATAGAAACCCAAATCCTATTCACATACCATCCTTCAGGTAAAAACACTATTGGAAGATACCTCAACAAAAAACTAGCAACCTTAATCAAAACTTCGCGCTAACACGCTAACTAACGTCTATACTCTGCTGAACGATAAAAATACGATTATATTTTTCCTGTTTGTGTATTCTTGTCCCACTGGGAGAATAAGGAAAAATTAAGGGAAATGTTAAAGAAAGCTGGAGCAGAGTTATCCGGATTCGATGTTCTCCCTTATACTGCAGATATAGCGAGAAAACAGCCGAAATATTGGCCTACCTGTTTAAAAGAGACAAGCCTCTGAGCTTGAGCGACGTAATAATAGCTACTACGGCTATAACGTACTGTCTAAAGCTGGTAACAAGAAACACTAAACACTTCCCCCGGATACCGGGATTAGAAATCATAACCTACTAACATTTTTCAATCAAAATAAAGACTATAAGAAATCATCTTGCACTACTAGAGCTCCACTAGGGAGGATAGTATATATTATGGGAGAGAATATTCGGATATCAAAGGAAATATTTATATCCTAGGATATTTAGATAATAATGGATATCCATGCCCACGCTTCTTGTGAAGAACGTGCCCGAGGATCTTATGAGGGAATTAAGGAGGCTGAAAGTCGAGCTTAACTGTAAAACATGGGCCGAACTTCTAGAAAAACTCGTTAGGCTTAAATCGAGAGGAGTAGTGTTCATAGGAGAGGAGGATATAGAAAGAATGAGAGAGAGCGTCGATGGGTTCCTAGAGCTAAGGGAGATTGTGACAGAGAAATGGGGCGAGGGAACAGTATTAGAAGAGATTAGGAGAGCTAGGCGTCATGAGGCTGAAAATTCTAACGTTGGATGCTAATGTATTCATAGCGGCGTTGAAGGCTGATGAAGAGTACAGCGAAGAATGTGCCGATATTCTCCGTAAGTTGCCGGGCAAGTTCGTTATGGCCGAACCCAGTATAGTATACCAAGAAGTCTGCGGGACACTAGCTAGAAGAGTTGGCATAGACGTAGCCCGTAAAGCCGAAAAACTCCTAGACTCAATGTTGCATCCAAGGCTAGTGTTTGAATGCAGTAGTAGTTTCTGTAAAGCAGCCTACTCTCTATGCCATGAGTACAACATATACTCTGTAGATGCTTTGTACTTGAAGGTAGCACTGGATACAAGAGTTATACTAGTGTCTCTAGACGAGAGAGACTTTATAAATAGAGTTAAACGTAAGAATCCGCCAATTGAGGTATATCATGTCTCCGAATTCCCGTACTGAGAACGAAGATACGGCTATAAGGCACTAGTCTGGTTCTACATCTCCATATAGTTAATTTCAAGGCAGATTCACCGAAATGCCTGAAGTTCTCGAGATAAAACTTGAAGGTAGAGCGCAGGTAAAAGTAAATAAAAATATATATTTCGGATGGTGCACTACTATTTTGAGGGGGTGGGTCAGCGGTTAGTCTTACAGCCATCCCGCCTTAGGGGTGGCGGTAAGCTCTTGCACGCGGTTCATCACCCCCGATGAAATCTCTTTGCCTTCCTCCTCAATTAAACTACTTAGAATATAGGTGAAACTATTTTGGGCTGTAATCTTCCACTGGAATAAAGGAGGATTTCTTATTTTAGGCTGAAATCCAGATTCTAGAACTATTCTTGTGCTATTTTTAACTTCTAGTAGACGTCCCCAAGGGATTTTTCCAGTTCTAGTGGGATCCTTCATGGTATTTTGAAGATAGTTGAGCATTCCCTCCAGTTCCCCGCTATCACTCACCCTTAGCATAGTTGAGGCTAAGCATATCAGCGAGTGAATAATACCGTACCTAGGGTCTTGTATATTATATGAAGGACTTAAAATCATTACCAGAATATTTTGAAGTTCCCGTGGTTATCATTACTGTAAATAATGTATATGAAGAAGAGGACGAGACAATATCTCTTTATTTTTGATTAATATATGAAGGGTAGGAGTGTTTTGATCGTTTTAACTTCGTACTTGTATCTGTTGCGGAGGAGGTTTAGGTAGCGGTATAGTTCTGAGACGTTTTCTTCGCCCCAGGAGAGAACGCCTATTTTGAGGGTTGTGGTTTTAGAGTACGATGCATCTTCTCTATACTTTATTGTTACGTGGTGTAAATTGCTTTTTAATCCAAGACTGGTCAGGGAGTAGGCGTAGACTACGTGTACTGAAGCTATTCTCGAGAAGGGGATTACCAGCCTCTTGTTTCCTCTAGTTAAGTATAGGGTATCACCCTTGACTGTAATAGTATCTCTGGGAAGCGTAAAATAGAGGGATATAAGGAGTATGGATGGCACCAGTAGCGGTGACAATGCCATTAATATGGGAATTAACACGTGAACGTGTAAGCCGTAGTCGATTATAAGAGGAAACATTAGGATCATGCAGATGAAGAGCAGTATTAAGCCATAAACCAGATACCCTTTGTTGTCACGCTGGAGAGTAAACTCCCACTCCGGTCTCATGGCACCCCTCTCCTGCGGGAAAGCCCGGGGAGAGCTCCAGGCCTTCGAGAACCCTTTTCAGGATTTCCAGCGTTTTTTAATACCTACGACAGCGTTAGATTAGTTTTAGGTATGTGGATTCCTGCCTCAAGCATGTAAAGTGACGCTAAAGCCATCGATATGGTGCTGGCTGCCTCTTCAGTTTGTTCTCAAAAACAGTTATTTTACCCTGTCTATGAGTAGCTTGCCTTTCACACCGACGTTTTCGGGCGGGTTCTCCTTGATCAACACGACTATGTGTTTGATGCCATAGATTTCCTCAGCAACCTCAGTCAATCTTCTTACAAGCTCCCTCTTTTTCTCCACATCTATTTTAGGCCCCTCAACTATTATGGTCGGCATACCGACTCCCGGTCTTAATGTTCGCTAGCCCATAAAATATATTTTGCGATGACTGACGGTGGCCACTAAAGACAGGGAATGAATCCTTGTATCCTTTGACACTCCCCCTACTTAAGCGGGGGATTCTTGCTTCTAAGGTTTTCATTCTTTGGGTGTTCATAGCCTTTTTAGGCTCACACCTATATCCATCCCACCTTAGAAGCAGGGGCTGTGCCACCAGCCCGATGGACATACCTCCATTACGGAGGGTGCCCATATTTATCACTTATCTACAATAAACACATGCCGTCTCTCAGCTGTGGCCAGAAACGTATAACATTGTATCTGTAAAAAGCCGGAGACTTGAGGTTTATACGGCTAGGCTTGCCAGAAAGACGGGTATTTCCTGCTTGTCGAGAATTCTCGTCTTTAGCGGTTTTGCTTTTCTTCGAGGTCTATGTCTCCATTTGACCTCGAAGCCTGCGACAAAGCTGTCTACCGTTGCCAGGACATCGACTTCCGTGGAGTCCTTCCAGTAGTATACAGGATATTTTCTGGCTAAATGCGATGTGACGGTGGCCTCGACGACAGCTGCTTCCTCGACTTGTATCCCCGTGTATTCTGAGAGTACTTTTGTAATAAAGGGGTCTGTGAATACTATTTTCTTTTCCTTTCTGTAGTCGGGTTTTCCGTCGGGGGATGCCCAGTGCACAATCTTAGCGACCATAAGTAGCTCGAGTGTTGTTACGTACTCCCTTGATGTATGCGGCGACGCGAGTGACGTGTGTCGGGCTATGCTATGCCAGCTCACGGGGCTTGGCATGACTTCAAGCAGGTAGGAAACCACTTCCTTCATGAGATTTATGTTTTTGCCAGCCCTAAGCCAGTCCGCTATAAGCCAGTCAAGATACGCTTTTCGAGACACATATGTTACCCTCCCGCGTTCGAAGAGTTCTCTAATGGGTATCGGGTATCCTCCGGTCTCCAAGTATTTTTCGAATAGCTCCGACAACCTTCCAGAGAAAATTGAGTTAGCTGCTAGACTTCTCTCAAAGCCCTCAATATCTTCGAGCACCGCCTCCTCGAGTCTCAGCCCACCAATCAACTTCACGTATTCTCCAAAGGAGAGAGGATACATGTAGATGTCCCTACCTTTCCCCCGCCTCCCCGGAAACCTCTCTTTCCCTGCAAGAAGCTCAAGGCTCGCGGAACCAGAAACCACGATTACATCGTTTTTGAAGAGCCTGGAATCGATCCTCGACTTTAACGCCCGATACCATTCTTCTACGAAAGTGACTTCATCCAACACAATAAAAGAACTCTTCACACCCCATGCTCTCCGCGACTTCAGATAGTTGTCGAGAACCTCCCCAAGCTCCCTATAGTCGCGAAGCTCGTCACACGAATAATAGAAGATCGACCGAGGATCGCGTCCCTCGGCAAGCAACCTATAAATCAGTATCTTAAGTACAGTAGTCTTTCCCACCTGTCTAGGACCCACAAGAAAATGAAGAGCAAAAGGCCTGACAGAAATCTCGTTAATGACCCTAGGTACCCACTTCACCTTATAGTCCAACCACTCCTCGTATAACGGATCTACCTCCCCAAACCACCAGGGATTATACCTCTCCATATGTACATAAACTGCACAGACCTTTATAACCACTATGCAATTAAAATGCATAATATCATTTTCCATGTCAATGTTTTGCTGAAGCTTAAGTAAAATATTTGCTTAAATGTCTACAGGTTCCAGTATAGAACTTGGTATTTGATTTGAGACCTACTCATCTAGGAAGAGGTTTTTGATGATAAATGAAGCTTATTGTTCGCGGTAAAGTGATTGAACGTGGAGAGTACTGGTGGTTGTCACAGGTACTAGGAAAACGGGAAACATCGTTAAATTGTTTCTGGAGCATAACTGTGGTTTAAGCGGCTCAGAAATAGGTTTGCTAAGGGATTTGGGGAGTGGATGATCCTTCATAAGCTTCTCCAAACATCATGAAACCTCCTTGAGCATTACATTTTTACATTAAACTTCATTAAAAGTTTTGAAGCCAGTCTTCTGTTACCTTAAACCTTGAAGGATAATTCATGTGGCTTTTAGGCTTCCGAGCTTTTGGCTTCGTTAGGCTTAAGAACGAGAAACTAGTTTAGATAATAGTGGCTCCGACTCGGTGGTACATCGGTCTCTCGAGGAAGTTGAAATCATTAGGAGAAGAGCTGAAGCATTTCTGCGCAATGCAGAAAGACTTATAGTTGAGAGGGAGTGGGATCTCGCTGTATTCAATCTTGAACAATATTGCCAACTAATACTCAAGTATAAGCTATTAATCGCGAGAGGAAGCTATCCTAGAACCTATTCCCTTAGAACACTGATACGTATTCTAGGCCAGAAAACCCCTGAGATGCTGGAGCTTGTGGAAGATGAAAATATCTCCACTATATTGCTAGGCTCGAGGGGGTGTATATTACGTCAAGATACTTGCCCTACATCTACGAGGAGAAGGAGGTCGTGGATCTCTATAGGTTCGTTGTAAAGGTGTTTAAACGATATGTCGAGAAGCTATGAAGACACCTTATTGGAATACTTGCAAAACTACATGAAGATAGCACGTAAAGTTAAGGAAATCGTAAAGAAAGTAGACCCAAATGCACGGGTCTACGTATTCGGGTCGGTGGTTAAAGGAAAATATACAGCTGCAAGCGACATATATACTCGTGGTAACGGAGAAAATCAAAGAAAAACATAGGATGATGGTTGAGGTCTACAAAGAAACTAAGGCTCCTGTGGAACTCCATATAGCAACACCAGAGAAGTTCACCTCCTGGTACAGAAGATTCATAAAAAACGAAGAAATCATCGAAGTCGCATAACCAATTAGACCATTTGTTACAATTAAAACAGAGAGATCGGGCAAAAATAAAGCCTTAGATTTCCTTAAAAAGGGTTTTAGACGGGTTGGATTAATAGTCGGTGACGATCTATTAAAAAGGCCGTGGAGTAGCTGAGTGGAATCATAGGATGGTTAACCTATTACGGATGGTATTCATGAAAATGGGGATCCCTTAAAAGGTCTTGAAGAAACTACCAATAAAGGTAAAGAGATGTTAAAAACGAGCTTGAAAAATTCTTTGCAAAAAGGAGCGAGGCTAGGGCAGGGTACATAGCGGTTCAGGACATCTGGTAGCCCATTACAAGTATTTCCAAAACCCTTATCTTGAACATTAAAAGAACTTCTAAATATGAAATTTCATGAAATTACAATATGTTCGGCATGAAATGCTATAGTAGGGGTTTCGAAAGACTTATTTAAGCGGGAGAGAACATGTATACTATGAAATTTCATGAAATTTCAGAGTTAATATCGCTGGGCGAGGGAGAGAGCATTGAATTTAAGAGTTCACTTGGCGAGCTAAAGGAGATAGGTGAGACTGTATGCGCTTTCCTGAACAAAAGGGGAGGAATCGTTTTAGTAGGGGTAAGTGATGAGGGGAGGATCTTGGGTGTTGAAATAGGCATAAGAACCCTAGAACGTCTCTCCAATTTTCTTTTGGAAACAATTAAACCTAAACCTCTGATTTCAATAAACTTGAAGGCAATAAATAATAAAATAATAATATTAGTTGAGGTACCTGAAGGATCCGATAAACCATATTTCTTTAAAGGTAGAGCTTTCATCAGAGTTGATGCAACTAATAGGATAATGGCTAGAGATGAGATACTTGAATTAGCTAAAAACATTCGAAGACCATTTGATATGCTTCCTCTCGAAGAAAAAGTTGAAGTGGAGGAGAGATTAGTAAGGGAAGTTGTAGAGAAGGCTTCAACGTACAGAAGAATGAGGATAAGCTACACCACGCTGGAAGATGTACTAAAAAAGCTTGGAGTATGGGGGAAAAATGCACAGGCTCTTCTGTTTTCACCAGATGCCTCAACAATGTTTCCACATGCTAAAATAAAGATTATGGTTACGCGGAGAGGTGTAGTCATCGATGAGAGGGTAATAGAAGGTCCCCTCATAACTCAATTAAGGGAGACATTGGCCACTTTAAAACAGTATTTCTTTAAGGGGTGGGAGGTAACTGGCCTCGAGAGAAGGGAAGTATGGGAGTATCCCTTAGAGGCTGTAAGGGAGGGGATAGTGAACGCCTTAATACACCGGGACTACTACATTACATCCCCAATCTTCATTAGACTAGAAGACTATAGCTTGACGATATATAATCCCGGAACATTACCAAAGCAGTTGGATGTGGAAGACCTGTATAAAGATCATCCATCAATACCCAGAAACCCGCTACTTGCAAAGACATTCTATTACTACGGGCTGTTTGAGGAATGGGGTACAGGGACGCTAAGAATAATAGATGCGTGTCGTAAGGCTAGACTTCCTCAACCAATATGGCGGGTGGAACAAGGCTTCACGTATCTTACTTTACAAAAATGGGAGGAGCTTTTAACCGAAAGCGAGAAAAAAATACTGGAAATTCTACATAAAAAGAGGTCGGTGGACGAAATAGTAACACTAGTAGGGTTGACGGAAAGAAGAATTAGAGATCTATTAAAAAAACTGGAAGAAAGAGGGTTGATAGCGAAGGAGAAGATAGGTAGGAGGTACTACTACTATGCTACTCACCTTTAATTTAGAGGCTACTTTTTCCATAAATTATTGTAGGGAACTGGTTCCTCTCAGGAAGAAAAATGCACTGGGGATGTATTTTAATAGAAGTAGGTATAGCTATATTTTAGTATGATAGCCTGGGTGCTTGTGGCACCCCGGCTAAGGATTGCCAGGTTTCTAGCTGGAACGGCTTTATCCGGATTTGCGGGGAAGAGTAGAGGTGTGTTGTTGCCTTATCCAAGGGATATTGAGGAGCATGTAAGGGATTTCGTGTACGGTATAATTGAATGGAGAAGGTTGCTTGAAAAGGTGAAACGAGCTGGCATGTCTTATGTTAGGTCATGGGCGTGGATAGAGGAGCCTCTCCTAGGGAAACTTAGGCTCCTCCACGAGCTTGGAGCTGGCTTCGACGTAAGATGTTATGGTCCTTCAACCATGGAGCTATTCCAATTAACTGGAGAGATTTTAAAGCTGGTTTTCAGGGTTAGGGTGACCGGGAAGGTGGATCTAGAGTCCTGGAGGAGGATCCTCAAAACCGAGATAAAGATCCCCCTGAGGGAAGGGTACGTCACCTTCTCCTCGGTCCAGCCTAAGATCCATGGCGTAGAGGTCATAGATGTCTGGAAGTATCCCATACCACCTACAGAGAAGTTATCTCTCGAAACCTTAAGTCAAGACACCGTTAAAAACTATGTATCCTACATGTTCGATTACATTATTGAATCTAAGAACGTGGATGAAGCCTACCTAAAGTGGCTGAACGATAAAGGCATGGAGGTGCCTGAGAACCTGAAAAAACTGGCTAAATTACTTGTTTTAAAGGATATATAGTTCTAGAAGTTTGCGGAAGAAATATAGCTAACGGGGTGTTAGTTTACTAACGGGGTGTTAGTTATATACTTTGACCCTAAACCTAAGACGCGTAGAGAAGACTTATACAACCGAGAAGAAGAGTTAAGGGAGTTTAAGCTAGCTATTGAGTCGTCGCCTTTAACGGTCGTTACAGGTATTAGACGTCTAGGTAAAACTTCCCTTATTTTAGTAGGGTTAACCGGGAGACCAAGTGTTATAGTAGACTTAAGGGGGGTCTCCCAGTCTAGGGCGGCTCTCTACAAGAGAATAGAATTTGCTTTAAACCAGTTCTTTAAACGCTATAAGAATCTGCGGAAAAAGATACGTGAAAAGATAAGGGCAATCAGTGGAGTAGAGGTATTGGGTATAGGAGTCTATCTTTCATGGGGCAGAAAAAGGGCGGATCTAGCGGCGCTTTTGAAAAGCCTTGAAGAATACGGTGTAGTTCTGGTCTTCGATGAAGTACAGTATGCGAGAGGTCCGATAGGGAAGGAACTCGCAGAAACGCTGGCGTATCTTTATGATCATTCTGAGTTGAAGATCGTGTTAAGCGGCTCAGAAGTCGGGTTACTCTACGACTTCCTTGGAGTGGAAAACCCTAAAGCACCGCTATATGGCAGGTATTTTAAAGAAATAAAACTTAAACCATTCACCAGGGAGGAAAGCGTAGATTTCCTGGAAAAAGGTTTTGGACAGTATAACGTTACGGTGTCGGAGGAAATGTTGGGGAACGCTGTGGAAAAATTGGATGGAATAGTAGGCTGGCTCGTATACTTTGGATTAAAGTATATTGAAAGAAAGGGGGGAGAAGGTATAGTTGGAGAAATTGTAGAGGAGGCAGGTAGACTATCTCTGGTAGAGTTTATGAGATTCACTAAGAAACATGTACCGGCAGACAGGAGAATACTTGAAACGGCTAAAGCCATAGCACGTGGACAAAACACATGGACAAAAATAAAGAGCTACCTTGAAAGAGTAGAGAAAAGGTCGATACCGGATATGACGCTCAACCGTACATTAAAAACTCTGTTGAAATCATCTTATATAGACAGGATTGTAGAAGGCAGAAACATATACTATACTATAACCGACCCAACGCTAAAACATGCACTACAAAAACTCGTGTAACAGTTACCCTTAAACTCTCCTTGCATCCACTCGTCGAGGGCGCCGGGATTTACGCCTCTACTGCTACTCCTTTCACCAGGATAGGTGGGGTTATCGTATCCGATAGTTTTTCCTGTTTCTTGCCTATCAAGTATATTTTCTTCAGCATTTCAAAGACGTTTCCAGACAGCATTCCCCACCTTACCGGCCCCCTTATCTCACCGTTCTCTATTTTCAGGGCTTGTCTAAGCTCCGCCGAAAACGCTCCCGTAACAGGGTTTACGAAGGTCGCGGTCGCCCTAGGCAGGTATATTCCCTTCCTTACCTCCCTAATCATTTCTTCTAATGTTGCTGTACCCGGTGCTACTATAAGGTTGGTTGGCGTTACCGAGGGGGGTGGACGTGTGAGTCCTGCGTTTCCAGTGGAGCTTCTACCGAGCTTCAGTGCGGTGTAGTTGTCTAAAAGCATTTCCTTGAACACCCCTTTTTCGATGACGATTTTCCTTCTGCAAGGATATCCTTCTCCATCGAAGGGTGAAGACCTGTAGCCACGGTTTAGGAGTCCGTCGTCGATCAAGGTGAAGCCTGCAGAGGCTACTTCAGCTCCGATTTTGCCTAGAAACGCAGATCTACCTTTCCTGATGTTGTCCCCATTTATCGCCACGGATAAAGGACCCAGGAAAAGGTCTTCTACGGCATCTGGCCCCAGTATGACGTCGACAACCCCTCCCTCCACCTTTCTAGGATTTAGGGTTAACCTGGTCTGCTCCAAGAGTTTTTCCAAGTCTTCTCTTAGGTTAAGGTCTTCCAGGAACCTGCGTCCCCGCCTAATAAACCCTTCAGATGAGCTTGTATCCGATGAAACGTAGAGGGTTATATTGAAGTCTATGCGTGTTGATCTACCCTTAGCCTCAACACCTTCACTGTTCAATAGGATTTCCTCCCTCTCCCCCAGGTATATTTCTCCCTGAGCTATTGTCCCATGGTTCTCCTTCACGGTTTCCACGGCTTCACGGCATATTTCAACGAGCTCTTCGCTGGACACCTCCACCACCCTTTTATCGTATACCTCGACTGTAGGGTAGGGTCCACTGTACTGTAGAAGGGTCTCGAAGTCCGGATCGGGTGCAGCCGCCTTCATGGATGCAACGGCTTTATCCACCGTATCGAGGATTATTTTCTCGTTCAAGCCATTGCACCTGGCTACACCTATCTTCTTGGAGCCTACAGCCATGATGACGGCGTTTGAGTATTCAGGGGCCTCAAAGTATGTCAGTCTATTGTTCTCTAGGAGCATTCTTCTCCCCCTCGTAAGGTATATTCTTACCTCCACCTGGTCGGCGCCCCGGTTAATAGCCTCTCTAATGGCTTTCCTTGCATATCCGAAAGACATGGCTTTCACCTGCTTACTCCCACAAGCATTTTTTTAACCCTTACAGAAGGCCCGCCGGTCGTGACGGGAACCCTGTCTCCACTATATCCTTTGCCACATAAACCCGGCTCCAGGGTGAAATCCTTTCCCACAGCATCCACGTTTTTCAGGATTTCCAGGGCTTTGCCAGAAATGGTCACCGCTTTCAGCAAGTGCTTCATCTCCCCTTTCTCTATCAAAACGGCTTTAAGTGCTGAAACCTGGAATCCGCCCCCAATGGGATCCTCCATACCTCCCATAGCCCCTGTTACGTAAACCCCATAGTCTATGTCCTCCACCATCTCCTCGAGGGTCCAGTCCCCGGGTTCAATGAAGGTATTCGACATCCTGACGTATATTCTACTTGAACTGCCCTGCGCCCTGGCATTCCCAGTAGATTTAACGCCGAATACCCCTGCCGTTTCCCGGCTATGCATGTATCCTTTCAACACACCCTTCTCCAACAAGACTTTTCTTTGGGAGGGTACGCCTTCATCGTCGTAAAAGTAAGATCCATATGCTCCTTCAATAGTTGCGTCGTCGACTATCGTTATCTCGTCTGACCCTATCTTCCTGCCCACCAGTCCACTTAGAAAGGATTTAGCGTTAACCACATTATCTGCCTCGGCCGCATGCCCGAAAACCTCGTGGGCGAATGTTCCTGCAACCCTGCCGTCCATGATCACGGGCATGAAGCCTCCTTTAATACTCTTGGCTGCAAGCATGTTCACAGCTTCCCTACCGACGTTCTCGGCCATTGTGTATAAATCGGCTTCATCCAGAAGCTCGAGACCCTTCTCTCCTCCAAGGGAGGCGTAGTACATCTGCATGTTCATAGCCTCCCTTGCAATGGAGAAAAGCAATACATGTATGCCAGGGATAACCTGTTCTATAAAAGCTCCTTCACTGTTCAAGTATATTCTACGTGAAAAACCTTCGCTATACACGACCCTTGTAGTAATTATCCTTTTATCGACGCCACCTATTCTTCTATCAAGCTCTAGAATCATCCTCTGTTTATCCTCGATATTCATCTGGTCAAACGACTTCTTGACATGAACCCTTTTTCTATCCCTATAGGCCTTCTCACATGATAAATTAACCTTTCCTGGAAAAACCTTGCCACCTGCCCCCGCTACACTAATAGCTTTTCGAAACGCCTCCTCAACTCTATCCTTCTCCAGGATATCCGTTGACGCGATCCCCCAGAAACCGTTTCTGAGAACCCTGACTCCTAAACTAACACCCCTCCTTTGATCCAGAGACCTCAACTTACCGTTCTCGGTGCTTAAAAACAGGTTTCTACCATAAGATATCCTTACATCAAGAAACTCTGCCTCACTTGAATACCGTTCAACAAGTCCTTCAACCCAGTCAGGAAACACGTTTACATCCTCCAAGGAAACACCAATATAGAATAGTACTAAAGATTTATAACTATTAGTAAAGTAGGGTGTATTCTACGGAGAATGTTCCATAATCTTCCTTTATGTGCCTGGAATACGATGAAGTAACAGTGGATAAACCTTTATGTCTCCCCAGCTGACTTATCCACCCTCCCATCTCCTATATAAATTATGTTCTATGCCGAGTTGATCCAGTATTTTCCCTACAATGTGGTCCACCAGGTCCATTAGTTTGGTTGGTTTATGGTAGAATCCGGGGGATGCTGGTAGGACTACTGCCCCCGCCCTAGCTACAGCCAACATGTTTTCTAGGTGTATTATGCTTAAGGGGGTTTCCCTAGGCACCAGGATTAACTTTCTTTTTTCTTTTAAGGCTACTGAAGCTGTTCTTAAAATGAGGTTGCTTTCAAGTCCATGCGCTATTGCTGCAAGGGTGTTCATACTGCATGGGGCTATGACCATGACATCGAACTTGAAGCTACCGCTCGTTAATGGGGCTGTAAGATCGTCTTGTCCATAAACCTTGGTTGCGAGCTGATGTATGTAATCCATAGTGTATTCTGTCTCGAGCTCCATGACCTTTAAAGCCGCCGAGGAGACGATAACGTATACTTCGTGCCCGAAGCTTACAAGTGTCTCGAGTAGCCTGATACCATAGATGACGCCGCTAGCACCCGTTATGCCGAGAACTATCCTAAGTTTCCTAGGCATGGTTACATTTAACTCTAGGGTTGTTAAAAACCTATAGTGTCGTGGAAAACCATGCGGTTTCAGCTAACGTTCTACAACCAGAATCTTAAGGGCCTTTCTGATCGCCAGTCTCCCCTTAAAGTATTCTGGAGCCTCGTTTAAACCTATTTTATGTGTTATTATCTTGTCGGCGTCGACAATCCGGGAGGCCAGGGTTTTCAATGCTCTCTGCATGGTAAAGGGGTTGACGAATGAACCTATTATTGTTAACTCCTTCCTGTATATTAAAAACGGTTCAACTTCTGTTACAGAGTGTTCCGGCGCCACCCCGAAGACCAGTATCTTGGAGCCATACCCAGACACCCTGATAGCCTGTTTCAATACCATGGGGTTTCCAGTAGCCTCTACGACCTTATCCACCCCCCTTCCACCGGTGATTTCGTTCACCTTATCGGCTAGATGGGGGTCGCCTCCATTAATGACATGGTCTACACCCAGCTCCAACGCCATCTGCAACCTATCTTCGACAAGGTCTATTCCAATGATCTTGGAGGCACCCCTACTTCTAGCCAGCTGTAAATGTATTAATCCTATGGGTCCCAAGCCGAAGATAGCTACGATATCGCCGAACTTTATGTCCAGGAGGTCTTGTCCATGGATGCAACATGCCACCGGCTCTGCTAAAGCCGCCGCCTCTAGGGAGAGGCCTGAAGGTATTTTGTAGACGTTCTTTACAGGAGCCACAACATACTCCGCGTAGCCACCTGGCCTATGGATTCCTATAGCCTCCCAGTTTTCACAGAAGTGCGGCATACCGTTCCTACAGTAGTGGCACTCGCCGCAGGAAATATTGGGGTCGATAGCAACCCTGTCTCCAGTCTTAAAGGATGCTACATCCCTTCCCAGGGACACTACTTCTCCTGAAATCTCGTGTCCAGGTATAACAGGGTACTTTACCTTTAATTCCCCACGGAAAATATGCATGTCTGTTCCGCATATCCCGCAAGCCTTCACCTTAACTAGAACCTCTCTTCTCCCCGGTTCTGGATCCTCAACCTCCTTTACCGTTACATGGCCAGGCTTTTCTATCACCAGAGCCTTCAAAAACTCCACCCCCATCCTACAGATCTATGCTAATATTCCTCTCCTCTAGGAACCTTTTAAGTTCGTCTCGGATGGGTAGGGCGGTGATGGCACCTATTTTGGTGACAGTTAAGGCGGCTACAGCATTGGCTACTATAACGCATTCCCGTAAGCTTTTTCCTTCAAGCAACATAGCCTCAAAACCGGCAGCCCAGGCGTCTCCCGCACCAGTAGTGTCGACGACAGGCACCCTGAAAGCCTTCTCCTCAACATATGTTCCGTCCCCACGGTATACCAGAGCCCCTTCACCACCCAGTTTAACCGCAATTATCCTTGGATCGAACTCCCTTGCACATGCCTCTATGACTGCATGTGGATTACTTGTGCCAAACAATACTTCCGTTTCATCGCTTGACAACAATATTATGTCAGATTCCTTCATCACTTTCCGGTAAACTTGCTTTAACTCCTCTTTATTCCTCCAGAGATCTAGCCTTACATTGAGGTCAAATGATACCAATAGTTTACCCTTCTTAGCAACCTCTATAGCCCTGAAAGCAGCACTTCTCGCCGGCTCAGTGCTGAAAATAACGCCCGATAAATGCAGTATCCTTGCGTTACGGACGTACTTTTCGTCGATGTCCTCAGGTGAAAGTAGAGAATCCGCTGTCTCTGTCCAAGGCTTCCTATAGAAGAAGAATTCTCTTTCACCGCCGGGCTTCCTAACCACGAAAGCCAGTGTCGTTCTAGCGTCTTTAACTACAACACCGCCTGTATCCACGTTATTGGTCTTAAGGGTTTCCAAGAGAAACGATCCAAAGGGATCGTTTCCCACAGCACATACAGCGCCGACTCTATGCCCCAGCTTGGCTAAGGCCACCGCGTAATTGAATGGGGCTCCACCAAAATTTTTGGAGAAGCCGGTTACATGAACATAGTCTCCAACCTCAAATGGAATCAGATCCACCAATATTTCCCCTAAAGCCACAGCACTAAACACGGTCATCCACCCCCTAGAAACCTTTCTCAAGATATATTATAATAATAGGTATATTATACTAAATGAGCAGTAGCCAAAGGATAGTATAAAAACCACTGTCTTGATTATATATTCACTGACAGCCGATATACTGATGCTTCTCATAATTTTAAGGTTACCCCCGGCACCTTCAACTTCTCTCCACTTAATTGATGATCTAGAGTAAACATGTAACCATTAAATCTTCTTTATATTTATTTGAAGAAGCCGTCACGCCATATGGTAGGCATAGTGATTTTTCTCATATCCCTTCTACAGTATAGGGTTAGCGGTTACCTGAACTTCACTACTTTAATGTCTAGTCCTTCGAAGTGTTTGTCGTCGGTTACAACCTTAGCGCCGATAGAATAAGCGGTTGCAGCTATCAGGGCATCGGCTATTGGAATTGCTTTCACCTTGTATTCTCCTGCTTTTAATGCTATTTCCTCGTCTATTGGAACAATCTTCAGGTTTGATAACCTTATTTGCTCCACCCTCTTTCTAGCTATTTTTTCTCCAACCTTCCTCCTATAAAGATAGTAAATCTCCGTTAGTGTTATGGAGCTTATGAACCCCTCTATCTTATCCTCGTCAACTCCTTTCAAAAGATCATATACAAATTCCGCTCCATCCTCATCATTGAAGAATGCAATCAATGCTTTAGTGTCGAATAGATACTTCATTGTCTAGCCTTGAACTCCTTATCCCACTCCTTCCTCATGTTTTCAATTTCCTCTGACGCTCCCTCTATCTTGTCAACACCCCTCAACCTTGACAACTTAACTATAGGTTTCAAGATTATTTCATTCCCTCTTCTCTCGAGCAATAGTTTATCTCCCTTCGAAAGATCCAGCTCTTTCCTTATTTTTGCTGGGATAACGATCTGCCCTTTTGATGATAGTTTTACAATACTCATTTTTACCACATATTATAAATTGTAAGAAAAATCATATAAGTATTACCTTTACTGTCGACTTCATCCTCTATCAATCTTTCTAATTCAACCTTCTCAACGAGCTTCTCCTTAACCGCGGAGCAAAAATTCTCAATAAAATCCTCAGGGTTCACCTGTTCCGGTTCCTTGATATTTTGTAACTTTGGAAACAAAACCCTAGTTCCCTAGAGCTGATCAAAAGGTAGTATACTGCTGACTTTAAACGGCCCGTAGAACAGTCCTGAAAAGTAAAACATATATTTATTCAAGTGTCTATAATATATAGGTGAGATAAGATCAGGATCCCGGCATACTGGATCATTTTACTGGCGTTGATTCTGTCCTCAGCGTTCTTTACTCTTGAACCTCTCGTAGCGAAAGGCCACGTAGATTCCTCCCTAAAACTCGCACTTCATGTTGGGCTGAAGCATGGCAACGAAACACTCCCCCATGAGGGAGGATTCGTACAGGGAGACTTCTATATAGGAGATGACCTGAGCTTCGGGTTTCTCGTAGAATCCCCCGATGGAAAACCTCCATTAGTGGTGGCCAGCACCCTAATAGTCAGAAGATACCTGGATGTAGGGTCCAAAGAAATATATGTGGACGATATCGGTGTTATAAGGGATTTAAAGGGGCTCCAGGGCTCTCTAAACGGTCTCTTAATTAAACCTCAATCCCTCTACTTCAGGTTAAATGAATTTTATCGGCTTGCAAAGGACCTTTATAGTTCAATAGAGTTCAAGAAGTTTAGTGTAAGCGAGCTTCTACCATTGGTCTATAATTTGACTGGACTGGAAACCGGTAGCTTCACCCTAATCCTGAAGGGTACCCTGCTTCTAGAGGTTTTCAACGGATGGTCCATAGAAACATATACTACGGAACACGAGTTTCTGAAGACTCAAGTATTCTATAGGGATATGGAGGTAGTTAACGCGAGTATAGGCTCCTGGGATCCACATATCATCCTACAATTTAAAACATACACTATTCCACCCGCAGTTTTAAACAGGTCGAGGATCTATGCGAAAGCCCTGCTAGCCGCTACAATACTCTTTATTACAGTTGGCTTATTTAGAAGAAAGTTTAAGAGGAAACATCTACACTACACAGTATTCATGCTAGGACTAGTATTAATTTTCTCTGCACTCATAGTCCAGATCGGCACCAGGAAAACAAGTATGGTGATAGTTTTAGCTAAAAACATTAAGGTCGATGGTATGAGCTGGCCTACAGCCACAGCCAATACAACAGAATACTACTTCTCATCCGAGCTAAAGAAAGGTGAGGTAGAAATACAGGTACTGGTAATAGACTATAACAATTATCCGTTTGCAGTAAACGGTTTTGTAGACTTTTATAAACACTTTGAAAACGAATCCTCTTGGGAGTCGATTAAAGTAGGCGAAAAATACAGCCTAGGGATAGGACTATCCCCTATAGAAGATAAGTTGAGCATAAAGGAGGGAGACAACCTTACTGTAGTTATTACCGCAACCCTCCGCAAGCTAGGTTTAACTGAAAGCTTGTGGAGCATGAAGGACAGGAAAATACTGTCACTAAACTATAGTAATGGAATGTTAACCATAAAATATGAGCCGGTAGTGGAGTTCAACGAAGGAATCGTTGAACGTTCCTGGGTTAAAGTAGCCTTCGCCGTAACCGGAACCCTTCTCGTATTTTACGGTGCATTAAAGTTAAACCAGTGTTTCAGGGACACCCTCCACACAATATTAAAGAAGAAGATTACCGGTATTATCTAAACTCATCCTCGGATTCGTCTTCTTTTTTAACCTTTATCTTTCTTTTAGCCAACACCGCTACCACAGCCCCTGTAATCAGGCCTGCTACCAAAGTATATGCACTGCAAGGTATCCTTATGAACACTTTTTCCTCCCCCTTCACATCGATATAATCGGTGTATTCTAATCCCATGAAGTTTATTTTGACCTCTATTCTCCCCTCGGGAAGCTTCAGTGAAACTACATACCCGGTGGGCGTCGAAACCCAGCTTTTGTTTACCAATGGTATTGTCACCGAAGCCCATGGAACGGGTACACCTAGGTAATCGACTGTAGCGAATTCGACTTTATACACCCGCAATACTATGTTAACGGTTCTAGGGTTAAGTGCGTTGAGGGTGATATTAACTGAGGAGGCTTCTAGTTCACGCAGCCTTTCACCGGTCTCGGGGTCGAACACCCAGTATAGTGTTTTACCTATATTCCAGACTCCTTCTCTCAACCATACTCTGGTCCCGTTGAAAAACGCCTGGAAACCGTATTCTAAGCCCGATAAACTTAGATGTACTTCACCTTCAAGGGGTTCACCTTCTGTATCATGGAGGTGGATCTCGAGCAAGTGTTCTGTATACCAGCTGTAGGCTATGGTTAAGGGTTTATCCACTTTTATTCCCAATCTTAGTGACTCTAAGGTTTGGTTGCCTACAAGCCATTTTTCGAAGACTTTTCTTGTACCGTTACCGTAATCGACCTTGATCCTGCTTGGAGCCACATTTATTTCCGAGGATTTATTGTACCAGCCGCTTGTCAAGTCGATTATGCCTAAAGGGTCTGTAACCTCCACCCAGTACTGCACCATCCATTCGGCCACGAGGAGCAGTGGTTTATTCACCTGTATTTTGAGGGGATTTTCTCTGAGACTTCCATTCCATCCGATGAAAACCAGCCTAGTCTTATTATCCATCACTATTTCCTCTTCCATGAGCTTCACGTTCAATTCCACACCCCTGGACACCCATCCCGAGGTAAAGTTTGTGTCCGAGTAAACGCCTTTAACTTCAACGAAATACTGGGTTTCCCATAGGGCCGTCAACCGTATAGGTTCATTTACCGCTACTTTTATCACAGTTTCCTCTGTAGCAACTGTTCCACCCCCAGCCAATGAAAATCCTCCTAGTCCCGTTGCCGTGATCCACCATGGTCTTTAACACACCTACAACCAACATGGATCCATCCTTATACCATCCAGAGGTGACATTTGTATCCGCATAGACTCCGTCTATTGAAACGTAGTGTTGTACCTCCCATATAGCGTAGATACTTATGTCCCGTGTAACCGTTATGTTGATGACTGGGTTCTCGGAGTATACGTCACCCGTCCATCCCTTAAAAACAGCCCTAGTGCCTTCATTAAGGTATACTATGGTGTTTGAGACACTTACCTCGATTTCGGAGCCCCTTAAATACACCCCTCCACCCGAAACATTACCATACTGGGAGAAAACGTTAACCCTATAGGTTAGGAGAATACGGTAGGGTATGCTGGCAGGTAAGGTGACCGTAATGGTGGAGGGGGCCGAGAAAACCCCTTCATCCAACCACGAGTATACGACGGCTAGGCCATAGGCATCAAGCGTGGATGGATACATTTTAGGGGAGCCGGGGGCATATTCAGGGTACATCAACTCGCGTCCCTCGTTATTCACGGTCATCGTGTTCGCGTGGCCTAGCCCCAGGGCATGGCCTATTTCATGTACAGCTATATTAAATATGTCCGTGGAAGAAAGTGTGTGAATGGAGCCTGAGCCTGTAGCATATTGCGTGTGGATGGTTATATCCACGTGGACTATCTTTTTAGTGCTCTGGGAAAAGGTGGTTTCAGCCACCCCCAACTCTCCTCCCGGTGTAGCTGGGGTGTCACTGAAATACACTATAATGTCTCTTGGAAGCACGGTCGATGAATATTCTATTGTAAACTTGAAGGATTTCAGGTACGTGTACCCGTATTCGTTTGCAAAGGCCTCTAGAGCTTCATCCCATACATGGAAGGCTTCTGCTACGGCTTCAACATAGTTGCTGGGTATGGAGGGGTCGGTGATCACTACAACTGAAAGTATGGTGTGATCCCACGCCACCCCTGTCAGGTTCACCGAAACCGTGTTCAAAGAATACCTTGTGTTTGCTAAAGGCTGCTGAAACATCCTTTTGACGCCATAAACATCCAGGAGTCCTAGTGGCATGACACTACAGGAAAATATCAGCAAAAGTATTATGGTTCCAGTTGCGATTTCCCTGAAAGAAACCCCCATGGCCTGTCCCCTCTCCCGAGGCATCCTATAAGATAAGCATGCTAAAAAGGCTTGCTAACAGGGCTACTCCTCTTTATTTGTAGTCGTCATTTTAGCATGGTGAAGCCTTCTAGATATGGCTGTTAAGATAGGCTGTAGGAGAACCATCATGGCTCCCATGAGGAGGCTTACCTCAGCTGCTAGAAGTTTATCGGATTCTATTCCTCTTGCTTCAATGAGTATGGGTATACTAGAGTTTGATGGAGAAACATTGTATAAAACCAGCTTGTAGAGTCCTCTAACGTCGGGTTGAAGACTTATAGAGTAGGGTAGATTTAGGGATGTGTTTACGAGAAGTTGGCCGTAAGGATCGTAGATCTCCACCCATACACTCTCCCTCGAAACCACAACACCCCTCCCCGGACCACCGGGGAAAACACCTAGCGTTAAGTTCACGTAGCCTTTAACCGGTGATAAGTAAATCCAGTATGTTGTAGTAGGATAGCGGATCGCTGTTCTCATGACGTTGAAGCTACCCTTTATAGCACCCAAGTAGAAGACCAGCGATAAGGCTAGGAGAATAAAACCCAACCTAGCCACCTTCATCATCACTTGCCCACCTCGAACCTTTTATCAAAATACCATATACCGGCTAGAAGGAAGGGTATCGGATACAGTATAGAGGCAATGAACACCCATGTGTCTAGGCTACCTAAACCCAGAAGATAATATGCTAGCTTGGAGTAGCAGAGGGTGGGTAGAAATCCATATTGTTCGCCGATAAGCTTGGAACCTGCCTCGATGGCCAGCGCCACCGCTATAGACGTCAATATTGAAGGTAAAGTTTTCTTTAGTATGAGGGTTATGGGAAGGAAAATCGACATATAGAACATGGACAGTAAAACTATCGCCGTAAGGGTCTGGATGTAAGGTGACGGCAACTTACCCAAGTTAAAGTAAAAGTTTGGTATAACGCCAACAGCCAGCGAAAAGGCTGAAGCTACCAGAGACAATATTAGACTTGAAATGATTTTACTTAGGAGATAGCTTTTCCGGGAAACCGGAAGGGTGAGAAGTACATGCATTTTCCCCATCTCATAGTCCCTTGCAATGGAAAGCGAGGATGTGATGGCAAGCAGAAATGCTATAAATATTTGCGCTGAATTGAAGCCATAGAACAATACCTGCTTCAGCAGAGTATCGACGATGGACTGGGATGCAGAAGGTTCGGCTACAGGAATCATCCAAAGCATCCCTAGAGAAACCATGATGAGCGTAGCTGTAAGGCATATGTCGATTAAAGGAAACCTGGTTAATTCTCTAAGTTCCGCTAAAACCAGTTTAATCAACCTGCATCACCATGTCAAAGGCTTCGTCCTCATCGAGGACCCCGTAACTTATCTCCACGCTTTCAAGTAACCCCAGATCTTTGACGGTCTCCCAGAGCTTCGTCCTCTCTTCCTCGTCTTCAAGCACCACCACAACTAGCCCTCTTTTACTGAGCCTGGCTTTTAAGCCCAGTTTAACCAGCCGGTTGACTATTTTCTCCGGCTCACTTGTCTTAACGACTGCGGTTCTCCAGAGTTTACCAAGAACTTCATCGGCGTAGCCTACTTTAACAATCCTACCCTTTCTGACCACAACAGTGTATCCGTTTAAACCCTTGATGTGGCTTAAAGCATGCGTGCTTAGAACTACACTTACATTTTTCTTTGCTTTATCCCTTAAAATATCGATCAATTTCCTCGAGGTCCAGAAATCCAGGTTAGCGAACGGTTCATCTAGGATCAGTAATGGGGGATCGCCTAACAATGCCTGTACTATAGCCACCTTCTGGAGGGTGCCCTTAGAGTACCCTCTAATGACCTTATTGACATAGTCTCCTAGCGAAAGTGCATCTATCAACTCCTTCACATCGTCTCTTGAAGCACCCTTTATCTCAGCTACCAGCGAAAGATACTCGACTCCAGTCATGAAGTCATAGAAGTGATATTTCTCGGGTAAAGCTCCAACAAGACCTTTCTCAACCACCTTTCTCGGCTCCTCGCCCATAACCTCAACGAACCCCGCATCCTGTTTCATCAATCCAAGCATTATGTTTATGGCTGTGCTTTTACCAGAACCATTAGGGCCCACAAGAAAATTCAAGCCTCTCCTCAATGTAAAGGAAATTTTATCCAATGCAGTTACTTCCCCAAACCTCTTGGTTACGGAGTCGAAGACAACGACCCCTTTTCCCATGCTCTCCCTCCCGCTTAAATCCTTAGTTACTTTAAAGTTCCATGTTAATATAAAAATGACTATGTACTGTAATTTTCTTAAAAGAAACCATAATCACCCGTAAATTTAGCCTTATGAAGCTATTTCCCTGTTATTTTAATTAGTTCTTGAGCTAACCTCTCCACAGCTATACTGACGATCTTTTCACCATGTTTTTTAGTAGCTTTCTCTGGATGGCCTAAAGACCCTGTGGACGTGTATTCCTTCATGGGTTTAACGGTATATACCTGTGTTTTCTTACCGTATGTTCCCGACCCTCTAGCTTCCTCGGCGACCACCCTCTGGTTCAACGCGTAGGCTACAGCCGTTTCGCCTTCATCAGCATGGGTTATCGGCACCCCATAGATTTCCGTTACAACGTCCTTTACGGTCTCCCACCAGTTGACCGCATATGCTTCCACACCGTGCTCTAAAACCAGTTTTCTGACGGCCAATCTCAACGCACATGTGTTTCCGCCATGACCATTTAGTATAAGGAATCTCTTGAACCCATGTTTATGCAGACTCAAACAGACCTCCACAATGATTTTGGTTAATGTCTCACTGCCAATGGTAACTGTACCCGGGAAATCCATATGGTGGCCGCTAACACCGTAGGGAATAGGCGGTGCAACCAAGATGTTCAGCCTTCCCTCTAGATGCTTGGCTAGACGTACTGAAACCTCGAAAGCTGTGTGAGTATCGTTGTCTAAGGGAAGGTGTCTCCCATGCTGTTCCAGAGACCCCACCGGAATAATCACGAAATCCGTTTTTTCTAATATTTCGGCAACCTCCGGCCACGACAGTTTGCCTAGAAGAAAAACCATTTTTACACCAGTAACTAAGAGTTATCGAGGATTTATAAGTAATATTGCAAGGTATTAATCTAGTTTAACTAGGTGTGGGTGGACTTGCCTAGAAAAGTAGAGTTGTTGAAGATAGTTGAGATAGATTTGGATCGATGGGGGTTTAAGAACTGTATTGCATACTTAACTTCCAGCATCGACATAACAGGCTGTAAGCTTAGGATCGTGCCTCCACCTGGAGCACGTGTAGTAGGGGCCTTTCCTTCCTGGCCAGAATACATGGAGGAGTTTCTAGAGTGGAAGATTAAAGCCTACAGGAGGATCTTTGAAGAGGAAGTAAAGTATTCTTTTGGTGTGAGGCTTGATCTTGAAGGCAGAGTGGATCCCGGTTTCTTCATACTATCTGCCTGGATGGTTAAACCGCAGGGAGACGAGTTAATGAAACTGGTGTTTGACCTGGCAGCTTCATTTGACTTTAAACTAATAGTAAGTCCCATTCAAATACACTACAACCTAGATGGCTCGAAAACAGGGATATTGGAGTTATCTGCTAGGAAGGGGGTGCTACAGGGTGAAATTGTTTTCAAACCAGTGACACCCATTGTTGCGGGCACGGTGGAAGCCTACATAAAAGACGACATACTACCGTTTGTAGTCAGCTTAAGGGAGGTAGAAGAAGACATTGTGCTCGTGGAGAAGTACAGGTTGGTGCTCAGGTTACCGGATCTAGTGTGTTTAGGTTGAACGAAATCGTAGCCTTAATTATACACATAAAATAGATTGATCATGGGGATACGGGATGAACAGGAATGGACACATCGGCTTAACTCTTCTCATTACTTCAGCAATACTCTACTTTTTTAACCTCAAGGACTCCACATCCCTCTTGACAGCATTGTTTATAGTTATTTTATCCACCTTGCCGGACGTCGACCTTAAATGGGAGATTCCCCACAGGAGATACACTCACAATATTTCGGCGGGTCTAGTAGCTGGAGTATGCTTCGGCTTCATAACAATGTATGCTGGAATCGGTTTTATCCCTGGATTCATAGGAGGTTTGGGTGGCGTGTTATGTCATCTACTTGGAGACCTATTAACCTACATGCCGTTTAACCCTCTCTGGCCTTTCTATAGTCTTGAAGTCTCCCTCAGGTTATTTAAATCAAGCTCGAAAACCGTTAACAATCTTTTTCTTGCAGCTGGATTCACAGTCTTCACATATTACCTTACTACAATATACTATGGAATCGAGGTTTCAATACCCTAAGAAATAACGTGAGGAAGAGTGCCGGTTCAAGAGAAAACCTTGAAAAGCCGACTACAATGGATCTTAAATAAATCTTATGCTTCCGCCTGATTTTGAGAATCTTCCGTTTGTCCCTACCGCTTCATTTTATTTAAAACTGTTGCTTTTTGTATTTGTAGTAGGGACTTCCACCTCGCCACAGAGACTTGCTTATCCCTATGGGGTCATGGGTGGCGGTCGAGACCAACGGCACGGGCCTCCCATCTAGGGTGGCATGCCCTGCGGAGTAATGGGAGCCATGCTCCAAGCCCCGCAGGGCCTTGAAGAGGAGATTCCAGACAGCGACTACGTCACGGTGCCACAGCTCTCCGCCTATACTACACCTTCCTCGGTAGCTTCACGCTTTTCACTATGACAGTTCTAGTCACTCTAGTTATTCTTCTCAACCTCCTCTAATAGCTCCTTGAAGCCTTGAACGAGCTTCTTTTTCCTACGACTCCTCATACCATAGAGCTTATCAGCGAACGATTTAACTACTGCTAGTAAGTCCTCTACTAGTTCTTGGTAAGCGTCTCTAGGTTCTTCCCCATAGACAACTTCTATACATACACCATGCTGTTTGAAGAAGTACTCTAAGTACTCGAAGCCGAACCTCGTAAGCCTATCCTTATAGGTAATAACTACTACATCTACTTGCCTATCCACCACATACTTGAATAGCTTCATTAGTCCTCTACGATTAGTCTTTAGCCCACTAGCAATATCGCTCAGAACATCTACTATTCTATATCCTTTAGCAGTACAGTACTGTGTAAGATATTTTATCTGTCTCTCTAAATCACTCTTCTGGTCGCTAGAGCTTATACGAGCATAAATTACTGCTCTTACCTCTTTTACTCTCTCTTTTCCACTCACTATCCTCTCTATCTCACTTTCTGGTATCATCCATCTACCAGTAGGAGTCTTGACTGCTCTAATCTTACCTGAGTAAATCCACCTCTTTAAAGTAATGAAGCTAATACCAAGACGCTTACACGCTTCCCTCGGTGGTAGTAGTCTTTCCGTCATCCACTACTCTCCGACACAAAATGATACAATTTGAAATACTTAAAGGTTTCTTCCCCTAATTTTCTCTGTATAGAATTCACAGAACGGGTCTCCTGCTGCAATACATTTGGACTCCATCATCCTTATTTCCGCGTTTAGGAACTTTGAGAGAAGCCCGCTGAGATGCCCCCTAATGAAGTGGCTTGAAGGTTTACCCCCATCCCTAAAGATCTTACATTCAATAGAGTCGTGTAGCCTCAATGTTATTTCGAAATTTTCCGGCCTATATTCAACCAACTCTACTCTGCCCCAGCCCCCAGCCTGGTAGAACTTTAGGATCTCTAGGAGCAACGTTTTCCCCTTAAGTCCAAGCTTCCTGGACAAATACTCGGCCATAAACCTTCCGCCGGAGAAGGCTAGATGGTAAAGGAAGGTTGCAGCTATGTACCCTAACCTCTCGTATAGGCCTTTAACCATCATAGTAAAATCGTTTTCCAGCATAATTATGGATCTTACACCAGGAAACACGTAGAGGGGGAAGGCTAGTTCGTCCATCATGAATCCTTTAACGGGAGAGCTTTTAAGGTACACTTCACTACCTGTAACCCTTTCTAACTCTTTTTTCACCTCTTCTATATTTATACTCTTATCTGTCAATTCTACAAAAGTGAAAACAGGGGCTCGTTCCAAGCCTTCGGAGGAATGAGCACTGATGTTCAAGATGTTCACCTTGTATTTAGCGAATACTTCTAGTGCATTACGTAGCTCCCCTGGCCTGTTAATTACAGTAAAGTATACTTCATAGATGTCTCTGTCTCCAGCATAGATCATCCAGGGAACATACCTTACGAACATGGCTGCCAGCACCAGGCTATACCATGATATTATTTAAAAGATTTTAATTTTTAATTTAAAATACTAGTGATTTTTCCAAAATATTTGCTGTTCACCCCAAACCCCTCCAAACCCTGCTTAATGCAATTAAATGGAGGTTAAATGTAAGCACGAGCACGAGGGACAAGAGTCAATCTTCTTTCTCTCATACTGTTTTTACTGTTCGACTGGTAGAAGTCCATATGGTGAAGGTATAATCATTTAGCTTAATTTACTGTAATTCATTTCCGTTAACTTAATCAAATAAGGTGATGCTAATATATAGGGTGAAGAGGTTGGAGAGGGATTTGATGGACGTTGATGAGGCTTACCGTAAGTTGAGGGAGAGGTATTCGGAGGAGGAACTCGAGAAGATGATAGAAGCTACAGTTAAAGAACTAAGATACTATTATGTTGCACCAAAAAGAGAGGATGCCATAATTTATCTAGCTAGGAAGCTTAAGTTCCAGAAGCCAAGAGTCCCTTCAAAAAGAGCTAGAATGGTATTTAAAGGTAAGACCTGGAGGATAAGATACATGAAGGTCGACAACTTCCCAGATGATCTAGAAGCTCTAGGACGTTTTCTCGAAAAACTGGAGGAAGACGGCGAAAAAATAGTTTCAGTAATGCCAGCTGTCGGCCCTCCACGCATCTTTATATCCATTGGAACATCAAGCGGATTACCAGCCACTGTGATAGGGTTTATTGTAATTTCAAGGGTTGGGAAAGTAGAAGATAAGCAAGGTGGTTGAAAAGTAAAAGGTTATTAATGTAACGTTTTTTCGTTTTCCATGGAAGATGAACTGCATCTCGTAGATCGCCTAGCCGGTATCAGCGGAGTATATTCGCCTGAATGGGTGTATAAGGGTAAGGGCTTGATATTCTTTTGGAGAGGCCGCCTCAATTTAATTAAAGGCTTGAAGGATTTCCCGAGAGAGATTTTCCTTGAAAAAAGCCTAGCACCGCTCTACGAATCCCCCTTAGGCTGGAGGATGAGCGTGTCACGGGACGGTGGCAGGCTAGCGTACCTAGCTTCAGACAAAAAGATCTGGATATACGATCTCACTAAAGGAAAGGGGTTTAAGGCTACCGGAGGCCCCGGCGTTCATACTAGTCCAGCATGGTCCCCAGACGACACGAAAATATGCTTCGTAATGAACATGGAGGGCGATGAAGAACTATATGTATGTGACCTTAAGGAAAAATCCCTGGAGGCCATTTTATCGGATGAAAGATACTCCTTTACAGCCCCCACGTGGTCCATGGATGGAAGCAAGATAGCATTTGCGGCCTATCCCAGGGAAGACTACCCGTGGCACGAATCCAGCATAGGCGTTATTGAGACCAACTCAAAGAAAGTTCAGATGTTGACCGAACTTGACGGAAGCTCTGATATCAAGGTGAGATGGATTCCCGGCAGAGATTCTATCGCATTTCTTTCCGATAGAGATGGCTTCTACAACATTTACACTCTGGATTTAAACGGAGTCGAGACGAAGCTAACGGAGTTAAAACATGATGTAGAAGAGTATGTTTTTTCGCCGAAGGGAAACCTGGTGGCTTTAACAGTAAACGTCGACTGCGATAAAAAGCTAGTTATACTCGACCTTAACACCGGTGGAAAACGGGTGTTAATGGATGGTGTGAACAGCCAGCTGAAATGGTCTCCTGATGGCCGCTTCCTAGCCTTCATCCACCAGTCCCCCAGCCATCCACCCTCACTATACGTTTATGACTCCATAAGAGACACTGTTGAATGTATAGTCGACACCAGGCCTATTGGAGCCCCCTTCCACAAGATAGTTAAACCCGAGGTGGTCTACCTTAAAGTTCATGGGAGGAAGGTAAACCTTCTCCTATACAGACCTCCCCCCAGGTTTCAAGGTAAACTGCCAGCAATCATATTCCTTCATGGGGGCCCAAATATGCAATACCTGAGAAGCTGGAAGCCTTCACTACAGAAACTGGTTTACAGGGGTATAGTGGTGGTCGAATTGAATTATACTGGTAGCAGTGGGTTTGGAAGAGGATTCCACTATGCTTTGCATGGTAGATGGTGTAGGATCCTAGTGGAGGATCTGGGGGCTTGTCTAAACTACCTTAAATCTCTGGGATATGTAGATGCACAGAGAATAGGGGTATATGGTGCTAGTGCAGGCGGCTACGGTGTTCTGGTAGCGTTAACACATATGCCCAGGGATTTTTGCATGGGCGTGGAGATCGCCGGTATAGTTGACATGGAGTCCTACACCAGGGAGGCAGACAGGTTTGCGAGAAAACTTATTCGAGCGGAAATGGGGGAAGACCGGGAGCTATGGAGAAAATGTTCTCCAATACACTATCTGGATAAACTGAACGCACCTCTCCTCATAATACATGGGGACGCTGACACCGTGGTCCCTGTTTCCCAAGCCAAAATGCTTATACGGAGGTTAAGACAATTGGGTAAAAGGTTTGAATACAAGATCTATAGAGGTGAATGGCATATAATCTCGAAACCGGAAAACAGGCTTGACATGCAGGCGAGAATACAATCGTTTATAGACAAGTATCTGCTTCACCATAAAGATTCCTGAACATCTCCAAAATTTTCTCTTTATCCTCCAACCTGAGGACAAGCAGGGGAAACTGTATTCCGCCTGCGCTACGTTTCCCGCCTCCTGTAACCCCCTTCTCTCTCAGGAACCTCAACACCTTCTCCACATAGTCTCCAACGTTTATCTTCCTCGATGCGAGATGTAGTCTATCTATGGTGCCATCCTCCCTTACCCCTGCTACAACCACCACAGGGTTGTCTTCTTCAAGCCTCATCATTACCTCACGGAACACCATCCTCTCCTCGGTGCTTGATAGAAGATACCATGTAAACGCCACTCCACCAGCTGTGACACATCTCTCAAGCATCTTGGGGAAAACCCTCTTCCTCGCCTCATCGTATTTACGCGCATCCTCTTCTATGAGCCTCATCAATTCATCTTTTTCTCCATTATATAGTAGCTCTAATAGCCGGCGACGATACCCTGAGTCATCTTTCCTAGCTAAATACGCCCTATGCATCAACCATGCTTTCTCATCAGCCATGCTCCTCCCTTCATCGATAAGGTCCACGGCATCCACTATTTCCCTTAAATCCTCTATCAACGTCCAAGCCTTCAACACATCTGCAACCAGCCTTGAAACACTTGGAAAATGCTTATCCAGAACCAATAGCTTTCTGGATAAGCCTCCCTTAGACAGCTCCATGACACCAGTGAATGCATGGTGGTCGAAGAGTATACAAGTGCCAGCTACCTCGTATCCCCTTGAGGGAGGAAGCTCGATTATAATGGCGTCTTCCACCTTCATGCCGGAGATTCTCCCTGGCTGTGGAAAGTAAACCCAATCTAAGTCGACGGAACGAACCCTGCTTCTAAGCCAGCGTAAAAGTATAGCTGAGGCTAGAATCCCATCCCAGTCTCCGTCGCTGTAGATCCGCACCCTTAACGAAGACGCTAAACTAAGAATCTTTTCTTCAACCACCTTAATATCCGCTTCTCCCATAAACTCACACAACCATTGAAAACAACCACAACAAAATAACTTTACCTACCCTTAAACCATGGTTTATCCAGGCTGTGGAACCGCATGTTTTCTTCCAGGAGAATTTAGGGCGGCTCAATGCAAACTAGCGTCCTCAGCCATCGGCGAGGTCCCTTCCTATCATCGCCCCCAAATATACTTAGATTCCAGCACCCAATAAAATACTTCCCTCAATAAAATTACCTATAAGACAGCGCGGGCAAGGAACACCAAAAGTAGAATAATAAGAATGAATGTTCCAACTAGACCTATAACGAAAAACAGTATTGCCGGGGGGAGAACCAAGCGCCCCATCATGGAAAACATTCCGATAATATGGCCGATACTTAATATAGTAGCAAGAGGTAGCAATATCTTGAACGCTAAAATCACCAGTAACACGATTAGAATAGCGAGAATTAAGAGTCTCCCTGATCCACCTTCACTCTCCGCTTCCTCGCCAGGCTCCTCTGGTATGATTATCCAGGCTAGGATATAGAGCAGAACACCTATACCATAAAAAAGGGTGAATGCTATCCACAGCAACCTTATGATATTTGGATCCACGTTAAAGTACTTCCCTAATCCTCCACAGACTCCTCCTAGAATCCTTTCTTTCCTGGATCTATAAAGCCTCTTCATACACGACTCTATCTAAATTAATCACATTGCATTTATAAATATTATCAGATTCCGGCTTCCGGTGACGGCAATAATTTCATATAGTTAAAAATAAATTTTAGGGTTATCATTTAAAATAAAGAATGAAGTAACATTTTATGAAAACATTATATACGGAAAAACATTATATATTATGAACATGGATCCGGTTAAGGTCATCGATCTGACCCGTATATTCACCCTTCCTACGCATGTTTCTATATCCAATTTTCCAGGTACTCCAGCCGGTTTTCTTACCAAACTTTATTACGAGTACTTTAAAAAGGGAAATAGGATTACAATAAAAGCTCTGGACAGGATAAATCTTACTTTACGTAGGGGGGAGATATTATGTTTGCTTGGCCCCAATGGTTCCGGCAAAACCACCCTTTTGAAAATAATTGCTGGGCTTCTTCTCCCAACTTCAGGAAAGGTACTTATCGATGGTATTGATATATTGAATTTAACTTGTGAAGAGATAGCTAGACGAGTTACATATATTCCTGGCCTACTCCTTGGTGGTGCTTGGATAAACGGGTTCTTTACCCTAAAAGAGAACCTCAGGAACTATGCCGAACTCCTAAATCTGGATAAAGGTAGGATCGAGTGGGCGCTTGAGATAACCGGTTTAAGTGAGATTAAGAATGTAAAAGCAGCAGCTTTATCGTCGGGCATACACGCCAGACTTGTCCTCGCCTCCGGCCTCCTCAAAGAGAGTGGAATCTACCTTATGGATGAGCCGATGACCGGGCTTTCAAGGGAGATAGTCGTTGATCTACTAGGTTACATAAAGAATTTACGTAAGGCTGGTAGCTCTATCCTTTACGCAACAAACAGCATAGAGGAAGCTGAGAGAATAGCTGATAGAGTTGCCATATTGAATAAAGGAAGGATTATGGCTATAGGGACACCTGAAGAATTGGTGGAGAAAATCAAGGAGGAGATCGTAGAAATAGAGGTAGAAGGCATCAATATAGGTGTATTTAGAGAGAATATTGAAAGAGCTTTACCAGGTGAATCTAAGGTGAGGATAGAACCACTCAACTACACCAATGATTTACTAAAAGCCTATTTAACAACAAAGGATAGCAGGGAACTCCTCCCCCCACTCATCGACAGGGTAGTGAAGTCTGGGGGTAAAGTACGTTTCGTTAAAGTTCATAAACCCACGCTTGAAGAGGTTTTCATCAAGTTCACTAAGCTTTCAGGGGGCGGAAATGAAAGGAAAGACTAGACTGACAATTTATTTAAGGACTATTAAAAAGCATTTCATTCAAGGAATGCGCGTTAAAAAATTACGGCTTAAATGGGCTCTACCATTCCAGTTCACAAACATCCTTCTCGGTGTGTTAAGCTACATATACTATGCCCAAACCTTTGGTGCTAAAAGTCCCTTCTTAAAACCTTATGGCGGGAACTTCCTTGCCTATATTCTCATAGGAATGGTGGTTAATTCACTCCTAGTTAGCACGATGCGTGCCCCTTCTTCCAAAGTTATGAGGTTATTCATGAGCGGAATGAGTAGCGGTAGACAAACCATATCACTCATGGATCATATAATGTTGTCAGGCGACCCGATGTCCGCGGTAATTATAGGCCAGATATTGGATTCCTGGGTGGATGAAGTAGTAACGATCGTTATTTACCTGGTTGCCGGATACCTTCTTGGCTTTAAACTCGAATATAACGCCAACTATCTCCTAGCAATAATTGCTGTAATACTGGGTGTTCTCGCTTCACTAGGTATAGGATTCATATCTGCTAGCTTGGTTTTCATAATAGGCCCCTGGAGGGGGATTGATCCAATGTTATGGATTGTTTCAACACTAGGAGGCGTCTTTAGTGGAGTGTATTTCCCAATAGAAGTAATCCCTGAAAACATCAGGTTCATAAGTTATCTTCTCCCTCAAACTTATGTTTTAGAAGTTTGTAGAGATGCATTACTACGACGTGTAGGCTTCTTTGAACCAATATACCCACTTACTGTGCTTCTAATATACACCATTATATTGTTATCTGCTGGGGTATTTTTCCTTAGAAAAGCACTCGTTTTTCTAAGGAAAAATCCTATACCAGGGTTATAATAGTCAGTGTCCATGGTCAAAACATGTATATCCATTTTATTGATCTCCTCTAGAGTACTCTAACGTATCCTTCAATGCCTTATCTGAGTTTTTACATTCAGTTTCATGTCTTCAGAGTCTTTGTGCGCGACATTTTAAAGACTTCATCTTCAATAAGGCGGAGCTTCTGGTTCTTAGAAGATTGTTCTAAAAACTGTACATGGTAAGGTTAATTTACATCTTTTATGGAGTATTGTTGGTGTATATGGTTTGCGAAAGAGGTTAATCATAGTTGTTGTATCTATATTTTTAATGTTATGTTTCCCCAAGATGTTTTTAATCCTTGAGGCCAATCCAATACCTGTACCGACGCTGATTATGGAAAGGGAGTATATTACAGTTATCCTGGATATGTATGATGAAGCACAGTTGAATGTTACTGTAATAGGCCTCTACCCCTTTATTAATAAGGGATACGAGAATATTACAATGTTTTTCCCGGTTCCTCCTGAGGCTTTAAGGGGAAACATCACCGTTCTATTAGGCAAAAGAAAACTATATTGGAATGTAACCTCCCAGAAGTATAGTACCATTCTAGGGGACTACCCTGTTATAGCCTGGAGCCTAGCAAAGCCTCCAGACAAGTTCAACATAACGGTAGTCTACTGGTATCTTGTTCCCCTCAGTAAAGGTGGCTTTAGAACACTTTACGCCATGGCTACGGGAAGGTTCCTGGAGGAAGGTTACTCTAAGCAGTGTATCGCAGAGGTGACTTTTGTGACGAGAAACCTACCCGAAGACTGGAAGATAAGGGCCTCCTTCGTCCCGCCTCCCTCAGAGGTCTTCATGGTGGGTTTCGAAAGTCAGGTAGAGGCTTTAGCAGGCGCGTTTAACGGTACGGTGTTAAAGAAAGCGAGTAAACCCTTCCATGGGATGGAAAATGATCTACTCATAGAAGTGGAGGCTTCGGGACCGGAGAAGTGGATACCGTATACACCTACAAGAGAAGAGTTTTCTAAATGGAGTGTTGTCAAGTTTGGCAATGGTACGGTTGAAATAGAACTGCGTTTCGCGTTCAGGAACTCTGGTTACTCGGTTAAGCTGGTGGGTAGCCAAGTTCAGGAAAACCAGTTAATACTGGATTTAAAGGTACTACGGTGGACCGGTCCTTCACTGCAGGTTATAACATATAGGACTGTTAAAGCAAGATTCCACAGCATTAAAGGGGTGTTCAAGATCCTTGTTAGGGTAAACGGCAAAAACTTCTATACAATTCCCCTAAACCAGGAGGAGGAGACAAAAACCTTTTCCCACATATGGGCAATGCTTATGGAAAACATTTGGTTGTTGTTCTTCTTTGTTGGCGTAATAGTGGGTGTTCTTTTAGCTTACATATTTACCCTGTTTAAGAAATCTGGATGAACAGGATACACAGGGGTCGAAGGATCTGACAAGCTTTTCCACGAGATTTTTCAGTTGAAGTGGGTTATCTACACCTTTGTCCAGGAGCAGGGAAACGTATTTTTCGACCGCTTTCTCAATTGTCTTATAGTTTTGTGCTGTAGGTGTCACTATGTTGGCTTCAGTTACCCGTCCATCTTCATCTAAAACATAGTGGTGTATGAGGGTCCCCCGTGGCGCTTCTGTGACAGCAACACCAGACCCCTTTTTCCGTTTAAACGATATTCTGGCGGTTTTCGGAGGCTTTTCAGCAAGCTTTTCCGCAAGCCGTATACCTTTTTCTGCAAAGTATATTAGTTCAACTGCTTGAGCAAGGTTGTTATGGAACGGGTTTAGTGAAGGTAGCTTCAACCCTAAGTCCCTTAACAGCGATTTGACCTCGGATGGGAGGTTATCTTTATTAACGTTTAAGCGGGCTAGAGCACCCACCATATAGGGGCCTCCATTCTTCTTCAAAACGTAGTGTCGTGCAGTCGAGTAATCCTCCGCTATCGGTTTAATCAACGAAGCATACTTTTCGGGGGGATGGACTTCTCCTTGAAGATCACCTATATTTCCTTCAAGTAAAGGCAGGTTTCTGTCTTTTAAAGCGAGGTTTTCAACTGCTACATGGAGGTCAGGGTATTCTGCACTAAGGATCCTTTCTAGAGATTGTTTAACGGTCTCCTTGAAATCGTTTAGGATTCTAGATGCCCTCTCAAAGTCGTTTTTTGAGGGTATCTTAGTGAACCCCCCTATGCAGGGGGTTATCATGTGGACTGATCTTCCACTAAGGTTTCTCACCAAAGTGTTTGTAAGCTTCTTTAAATACAGGATGTTCTTAACGGTTCCGGCATCGGCTTTAACAAGCTCCAGTATGCTGTCTTTGCCCAATACGTCTGGAAGCGTAAATAGAAACAGGTGTAGGACGTGGCTTTGTAGAAGCCCTACTATAGCTAGAAGCTCCCTTAAGTCGGAGAGACCTTCAGGCAACTCTATATTCAATGCGTTTTCAACAGCCTTCAGTGAAGTCAATTTATGTATAGCATGGCATACACCACACATCCTCGAGGTTATGTCGGGGACATCTGTTGCATCCATCCCCCTTAAAATGTTTTCAAGTATCCTTACTCCCTCTGCCGCCTCAGCCCTAACCTTAATGCCTCCATCCTCATACACGTGTATTGTAAGGTTTAGATGCCCCTCGATACGGGGGATCTCCTTTAAAACCATCCTAACCGTAGGCATTATCCTTCACCTCTCCTCCTTACATGTTTTCTCAGCTAGTTTAGCCAAATACGGGGGTATGCTTATCCCCTTTTTTTCAAGGATCTCTAGAAAAGCCTTGAGGTTTGCATCCATGCTTAGACCCCTGCATCCAATGCACGGGGAATTCACGCTTGGACAGAGGGCGTTACAGCCAGCCCTAGTTATTGGACCCAAACATAGAATGCCTTTCTCCAGCAGGCATTCAGCTCCCCGAAGAAGGCATTCTCCGCAAACGTTGATGGAAGGCTCTTCAAAGCTCCTCGAGATCAACATATGTTTCATGAATTTCACGAAATTCTCACGGGTGGCGGGGCAACCATATATCTTGTAGTCGACTTTAACGAAATTTTCTAGGGGCTGCGAGTTAACCTCCTTTCCATCGAAATCCTTCATAATGAACTTGCCTCCATAGCATGCACAGTCCCCTAATGCCACAAGTATTTTGCTTTTCCTCCGTATCTTCTCAAGTTTACTTCTATCTTCACTGGTTATTACAGCCCCCTCCACTATAGCTACATCCAAGTTGCCTTCTCCCTCCTTTACGCCAAGCAACCTGCTATCCGAAACCTCGATCAACTCCAGTAGATCCATGAAGACGTCCTCTATGCCCAGTATCTCGACTAAACAACCTTCACATGATGATAAACTGAAGATCCCTACCCGAAGTTTACGGGATGAGGAAGCCTCCATATCCTTCACCTTAAACAGCTCTCTCGAGGAAACCTTTAATTTCACTATATTTGAAGACCGGCCCATCCATACAAACATACCTCCCGCTTATGGTACAGTGGCCGCAGAAACCCATGCCGCATTTCATCAACCTTTCGAGGGAAAGTATGATATGGTCTTCAGGGAACCCTAGTTCAAGCAGTTTTTTCGTTACAAAGTACATCATTATGGGCGGCCCGCACTGGAGACATATCGTCTCCTTAGGGTTTAAATCCACCTCATCGAAAAGCACGGTTACCACACCCACCCTACCCTTCCAGCCGGGTTCCCCTCGGTCGACTGTTAAATGCACGTCGATGCCCTTACGCCATTCATCGAATTCATCTTTATAGAGGAGATCCCGGGGGGTTCTTGCACCGTAGAGTAGAGTAATGTCACCATACTTCCTCCTTTCCTCGAGCATGTAGAGTATAGCTGACCTCAGGGGGGCTAACCCTATGCCACCTCCAACAAGCAGTATGTTCATTCCAGTGGCTTCGGAGAGAGGCCATCCTCTTCCAAACGGCCCCCTAATACCGACAACATCTCCCTCCTTTTTCCTGAAAAGTGCTGTGGTAACGTTCCCCATCTTCCTTATGGTAAGCTGGAAGGAGTCTTCTATGAGGGGGGAAGACGAGATGGAGAAGGGAGCTTCCCCGTACATGAAAACCGTTAGCTCGACAAACTGCCCTGACTCAAAGGAAAACTTTCCCCCATCCTGAATCTGTAGCGTAAATGTTTTTACGTTAGGGGCTTCATCTTTAATGTCCTTTATCACAGCTAGCTTAGGTATATACGGGTTGCCGGTCATCTCCCACCACCTGTAACATCCATAACTACTTTACGTATATCTATTCCTGCACTACACACCTCGATACATCTACCACATCCAACACATGAGATTACACCGAACTCGTCAACCGTATACAGTAATTTATGGTATATCCTCTGCTTAAGCCTGGAGGGCCTCTCTTTCCGAAATATCTCCCCGCTGGCAACCTTAGTGAAGGTCAAGTAGTGGCATGAATCCCAGACCCTAACCCTTTCACCGGTCTTAAGATCGAGACCCGGTTCATCGTACACGTTAAAGCAGTGGCAGGTAGGACAGACGAAATTGCATTTACCACATGACAAACAAATATTACCGTACGTCTCCCAAACAGGGTTAGAAAATTCTTCTCTTAGAACAGAATGCACTTTTTCAAAGTCTGGCAACCTTTGTCTTTCAATCTCCTCCCTAACCTTCCTTAAAATAGACTTTCTCCTACTTTCAGCGTCTTCTCCGGCTTTCTTGAATAAATCACTGTTAAACTTTACTATCTCAGAACCTTTTTCACTGACGACTTCCACTAGGAATCCATCTCCAAGATCAGTCAAGAGAAGATCTGCCCCCTCCTTAAAGTAGGGTCCACTACCGGTAAACACGCAGAAACAGTATTCTTCCGGCTCGTTACAGGTTAATGCAACTATAACTGTATTCTCTCTTCTTGCCAGATAATATGGATCCTTGTACTTCTTTGTGAAAACTTTATCGAGGAACAGTATACCCTTTAAGTCACATGGCCTTAAACCTAGTATAATATTTTTAGATTTCTTTACCTTCTCCAGTTCATCGTGGATCTCAACCTTGTCGCCGTCCAGAAAATATTTAAAAAGTGTTTCTTTTTCCGGGAAGAAAAAGCGTTTCGGTGGGATTAAAACATGTCCCTTGTATTTAAGGAATACTTCCCCCGGGCTGGATATTTCGGCGAAGAATGGTTTACCGTTTCCCGCTACAGGGGCGATGACTCTATATTCTGTTAAAAGCTTTTCAACCAGTCTGTTGAAATCATCGTAGCTTACTTTGAAGAGTTTCTCCCCCATACGCTCCTTAACCTGCCTTATCTACCGTCCAGAAAGCTTAAAATCATTATATTTCATTAATTTGATTAATATACACGGTCATTTATAACTAAATACAAGTAAAACAATTAACAAAAATAAAATTTCTTGCTAAAGGTAAGCAGTAACATGATAAAAAGTTTGACCTAACTTCTATTCCTTGAAACTTCAGATTAAATGGAATCCATGTCTTGTAAAAAGGGTTGCAGAGCATTTTGTGAAGGGTAAAGTTGTTCAGCTTTATTCACGTCTCAGCTTCTTGGACACTAGTGTAAGATACTCCGATGCCTTAATGGCCTTCTCAAACGCCTGTAGAATCTCCATATCATATGTTATTAAGGGTGCTTCAAGTTTTTCGGATAAGGCTACGTAAAGGGCATCGTACACGGTGAGGTTATAGGTGAACGACCGGTCTATAGCATCCTTCAACAGCTTTTGCATCGATACTAACTTTATGTCCAAAGCCCTTATAGCTTCTATAGCTTCAACGACATCTTGTTTCGATATCCCCTTGGCGTATCTGAGGACATTTGAAAGCTCGACAAGCATAAAATCTACACTATGGATCTCAACTTTACCCTCAATATGTAAATTCCTTATTTCACGACATTTTTCCGAGTCCTTTTCTTTTAAAAACCATTTTATAACAGCACTGGTGTCGAAAACGACTTTCATAAAGTATCCCTAGATTCTCGAATGATCTTCCATGCAGGTTTCTCGAGCTTCGCTTTTGACGATATGTTTTCCATGACTTTGAGAGCATACTTAATCTTCTCTTCCCTGATTTTCCTCGCTATTGCTTCCCTAACAACCTGGCTCCAGTTAACGTTCTTAAATCTCTTCATCTCCTTTTTCATTTCCTCCGGGATCCTCACAGTAATTACAGTACTCATAGCAATAGTAATACAATTATTGTATATATGTCTTATGTTATAACATTCTAGGACAGGCGCATGAAAATAAATGCTTCTTTAACCATTGAGGCAAGCTACTATAGAACTACTGGATTCATCCCTACTTAAAGGTTAAAAGGAGAATTTACGCTATTTTATTGCCATGAAAGTTACTTTTAAAAGTCTGGCTGAAACCCTTGGGAGAAACACCAATATCGCTATCCTAGAGGAGGATTACGGGAACGTAATTGTATCGGAGTATGGGGCTAGGATAATAGGCGTGTTTTACAGTGACTCCCCAAACCTCCTGTGGGTAAACCCGGATTTAGAAAATGTTCTTAAAACCAGGGGCTGGAACATCGGTGGAGCTAGGGTCTGGATCTCCCCTGAAAGAAACTTCTTCTACATGAAGCCTGCAAGCTTTGAGGAGTGGTTTTGCCCGGAGGGGCTTGATCCAGGCAACTACAGGTTTATCGCTGAAGATCAGAGAATGGTTTCACTTGAATGCTACTTTAAGACATACGATTTCGTGAATAAAGGCTGGTTAACCGGGGTCATTAGAAGGGATATTGGGGTGGACAAGGGTAAACGAGGTATTTTGAAGATAAATGTTAGGGAGAGCCTTTTAACAGATAATTTTACAGGAACTTTAGTCAACCTATGGGCCCTTATACAGGTCCCCCCGGGAGCTGGAAAACCAGGTACAGTATTAATTCCAGTAAAAAAAGGCACCCAACCAGTACACTACTTTGGTAAAATACCTGAGGACAGGCTTAGAGTCTCGGAAAACCATGTATCCTTTAGGATAGATGGGTTGAAGGTTACGAAGCTTGGGATACGTCCCGAGGATCTACCTAGAGAAGGTGAAGCCTCAATAATATATGTTAGGGAGGATGGAGAAGGTCTATGGAACATCATATGTATGAAAAGCAAGCACCTGCCAAGAAGCCAGAAAGAGTGTCTCGACGTAGCTAAAGCCGATCCAAGGGGACCTAAAGGTGCCGTTCAATCCTATAATTCGGGGCCCGAAGGTTCGCAACTAAAGTTCGGGGAAATAGAATTGCATTTTCTACCGGCAACCCGAATAAAGGAAGGCATGATATCTACAGTCGTTTACACTATAGAGGCTTTCAGGGGAAGCTTCAATGAGGTATTTGAAATGCTTGTAAGAGAATACCGTATAGAGGAGCCCTTTCTATTCTAGTTTAAACAACCTACCTTAGAATATCTGCCAAAAGGATCAGCAAATAAAATGTTACAGCGTATGCGTCCATTATCCGCATTTTGGTCTCATGCCTTAAAGGTATTAGATTGGATGCAAGTGTAAAGGCGGTTATAGCTGAGAAAACGTAGGTTTCCCGGCTCCAAGCGATCACGTAAGATGCCACTATAAATATCATTGAGAGGAAGCTGAGGGATCTGATGCTATTCCGATAGCCGATACATGTTGCCGTGGTATTGTAGCCGGCTTCTCTATCCGGGTGGAAGTCCTCTACTTCGTTTCTTAATTCAAGGAACATGGAGTAGACGGCGATAGACGCCAGTAACATTGGATCGGGGTAAGACACAGTAAAATTCATGAGAAATCCCGTCAGAAACGGGATTATTCCGAAGAAAAAAGCGTGGGAAATCAGGTCGAGTGGAGGCTTTTCCTTCAGCCTTAACGGCGGAACGGAGTATGCTAAAGCCAGAAATAATCCAACAATATATACAGTGAACTGAAGAAAGTTCAGGAAGATGATGGATGTTAACCCGAGTGCAATCAGAATCACCAGGACTATGGTTGCCTCCCGTGGGGAAAGACACCCAACCGAAATAGGGTTTCTTTCCCTCTTACGTTGGTTAAAGTAGTCTCCCTTAGCGTCATAGATATTGTTAGCCAGGTATGCCGTAGACACGTATATGAACATTAATGGTAGTAGCCGTAGAACATTGCTTATAAAACTAAACAAATTCCCTGAGGATAAAGCCACACCATATATGCTTAAACCTATGTATGCTCTCCACTCGGATATCCTTAAAGCCTTAATGAGAAACCAACCCTTGGTCAATGAAGTTTTCTTGAAGGTGAGTACAGGCATAAGTTTTATAATTTTCGAAAGTATAAAAATATTATGGACATCTCTTTCGGGAAACCTGAGAAGGAATTATTGAACTTAATGTCCCTCTTTACCTCAAGTATAGGGCTTGGGGAGGCTGCAGGAAGAGTACTGGGGGCACTAATGCTAGCCGGTGTCCCCCTTTCCCAGAAGGAGATCTCAGAGCTAACCGAGTATAGTCCAAGCATCGTGAGCATATGTTTATCGAAGCTGGAGAACTGGGGGATTGTCAGGAGGGTGGGGAGAGCTGGTAAAAGAAAACTATATGCAACTACCTCTACGTTACTCGATATAATAGAAGTGTTCTTTAGCAACATTATAGATAAGCAACTTTCATTCTTGACAGAGTTTATTCAAGACCATATTGACAGCTTTAATGAAGATACGAAGAAAAACGCGAT
>QMRH01000007.1 GCA_003650675.1 Thermoprotei archaeon
CTCCCGCGATAATATTCATAGACGAAATAGACGCAATAGCACCCAAAAGAGAAGAAGTAACAGGAGAAGTAGAAAAAAGAGTAGTAGCACAACTACTAGCCCTAATGGACGGGCTCGAAGCAAGAGGAGATGTAATAGTAATCGGGGCAACAAATAGGCCTAACGCGCTTGACCCAGCGTTAAGAAGACCAGGAAGATTCGACAGAGAAATAGAAATCGGAGTTCCAGACAAACAGGGTAGATATGAAATATTGCTCGTGCATACCCGGAACATGCCTCTCTCAAAAGACGTTAACTTAAGGAGAATAGCGGAAATAACGCATGGATTCGTAGGCGCGGACCTAGCTGCCCTATGTAGGGAGGCTGCGATGAAGGCTTTACGTAGGATACTTCCAAAAATAGACTTAGAGCAAGATAAGATTTCAACTGAAATCTTGGAACAGATCGAGGTGACTATGGAGGACTTCATGAAGGCTTTCAGGGAAATAACTCCCACAGCCCTAAGGGAAATAGAGATAGAAATACCTTCTGTCAGATGGGAGGATGTAGGAGGTTTAAGGGAGGCTAAGCAGGAGCTACAAGAAGCTGTTGAATGGCCATTAAAGTACCCGGAGGCATTTAGGAGACTTGGAATACGTCCACCTAAAGGTATTTTGTTGTATGGTCCTCCTGGTTGTGGTAAGACTTTGCTTGCAAAGGCCGTAGCCACAGAAAGCGACGCCAATTTCATAAGCATTAAGGGACCTGAGGTTTTCAGTAAATGGGTTGGAGAGTCTGAAAGAGCCATAAGAGAAATCTTTAGAAAAGCAAGGCAGGTCGCCCCAGCAGTAATATTCATAGATGAGATAGATGCACTGGCACCGGTAAGAGGATACGGTGTTGGAGATTCAATGGTTACTGAACGTGTGGTCAGCCAGTTGCTGACGGAAATGGATGGAATCGAGAAATTGGAGGGGGTTGTAGTAATAGGTGCAACTAATAGACCCGATATAGTGGATCCAGCTCTTTTAAGGCCGGGTAGACTTGAAAGGATAATATATGTTGGCCCCCCCGACGTGGAAGCCAGACTAGAAATTTTGAAGATACACACACGTAACATGCCACTAGGCGAAGATGTGAATCTGGTGGAATTGGCAAGGTTGACCGAGGGGTACTCGGGATCAGACCTTGAACTACTTGTACGTGAGGCCGGATTGCTGGCATTAAGGGAGGATTTAAATATATCAAAAGTCTATATGAGACACTTCCAGGTGGCGCTTTCAAAGATCAAACCCTCGGTAACGGAAGATATGTTACGCTACTATCAGATCTGGAGCGAAAAAGCTAGGTCGATTAGAGAACGGAGGGTTATAAGTCCCTCTTACTTCGTTTAGCAATATAAGGGGGTGTTTAAAATGACACCTGAATTAGTACTAGAGATACTTGAGGAACTCCAACGCCAGGGAGGTGCAATAAAGGATTCAATATTATACCAAATTCTTAAAAAACGATATAATTTAAGCCCGCGTGAATTTAATAGGATACTAATGATACTGGAGCTTCGCAGGTTAATCTACGTGGAAACAATTAAGAAAGGAGAAAAGCTCATACAATTATATTCTAAGCTTTAGTAAAATAATCTTTATACATCTGTTTACTAAAAATATTTTCAAGGAAGATAAAGATGGGTGTTAACTTAAAAGACCTGGTTGAAAAGAAACGTATTCTAAGTATAGAAGAGCTACGTGGAAAAATCATTTCAATAGATGCTTATAACGCGCTTTACCAGTTCCTTGCCATAATAAGGCAACCTAATGGAACACCCTTAATGGATTCATCTGGTAGGATAACAAGCCACCTGAACGGCTTACTATATAGGACAATTAACTTCCTCGAATACGGAATTAAGCCAGTATATGTTTTTGATGGTAAACCGCCGGAGATAAAGAAGATTGAGATACTTCGCCGTACACGGCGGAAAGAGGAGGCTGTAAAAAAGTACGAGGAAGCGTTAAAAAGAGGGGATTTACAGGCTGCCAGAATATATGCCCAGCAGACTTCTAGGCTGACTGAGGATATGGTGAACGACGCCAAAAAACTTCTTTCTCTTCTTGGTGTGCCTTGGGTGCAGGCCCCCTCTGAAGGTGAAGCACAAGCAGCGTATCTTGTGATTAAAGGTGATGCATGGGGGGCGGCAAGCCAGGATTACGATGCACTGCTTTACGGAGCTCCAAGACTTGTAAGGAACCTCACTATATCCGGTAGAAGAAAACTTCCAAGGAAAGATGTTTACATAGAAATTAAGCCTGAACTTATAGTGCTTACAGAGGTTTTAAAGAGCCTTGGTATAACCCGTGAACAACTGATAGATATTGCTATACTGATAGGAACCGACTACAATCCTGAGGGGGTTCCAGGGATAGGGCCTAAAAAAGCCCTGAAAATAATAAAGGAATTTAAATCGCTTGAAAATGCCATGAACATGCTTCCGTCTGATGTTTTTCCAGTGGATCCAAGCGAGATAAAAAAGGTTTTCCTCAATCCTCCAGTGACCGATAATTATGAACTAGAATGGCATGAACCTGACTTTGAAGGAATAATGTATTTTCTGTGTGACGAACACGATTTTTCCAGAGAGAGGGTGAGAAATGCTCTGAAACGTGCTATCAAAGCTGTAAAGGAAATTAAAACCCAGAAAAGTTTAGATTCATGGTTTGGATGATGAACTTCAGTGAAGAGCGACGAAAACTAGTTAAACGTCTCATACGGGAAGGATACATCCGTTCGGAGAAAACGGCCAGAGCTATGATGACCGTTCCACGGGAGCTTTTCGTGCCACAACCGTATGCTAAATATGCTTACGAAGACACCCCCTTACCGACGCTCTGTGGCCAAACAATAAGCGCACCCCATATGTGTGCACTTATGTGCGAAGAATTAGATCTAAAAGAGGGTGAATTGGTTCTAGAAATAGGTACAGGAAGCGGCTATCATGCGGCACTTTGTGCCGAAATAGTAGCTCCAAATGGATCTAAAAAACCCGGACATGTTTTTTCGATAGAAATCATATGGGAGTTGGCATGTTTCGCGCATAAAAATCTTCGCAAGGCTGGTTATTCAGATAGGGTAACTGTAACCAATGCCGACGGAACATTTACTATACCGTTTAGAACCACATTTGACAAGATTCTTGTAACGGCGGCGGCGCCCCGTTTACCCTCTAACTTGTTAAAATGGCTTAAAGATGGAGGATTAATGATAGTTCCTGTAGGTTCCTCGTTCTACCAAGAGTTGCTTGTAGTTAAAAAACTGTCATCTGAGAAATACGTTGTTGAGAGTAGAGGAGGATGCATTTTCGTGAGGATTCAAGGTAAGGGGGTAGAAAGAATATAGGGGGTCCTATTGAAATTAAAGGAGGTTTTTAAGGAGACCGTAATTGCAAAGGGCCACCCTAACATCAAGGCTCTCCATAAAAGTACATTTGAAATAACGAAGGAGAAGTTCTTGACCCCTAGAGGCGACTGCATCATAGGTGTCTCGGCCAATAAATCGGTAAAAGATTTCTCAGATACCTTTAAAAAACTTGTTAAAAAGCCTGGTTCAATAGTATTAATAATCCTGAAAGCTGGCAACCAGACAGATGTAATAGAAGCGAGGGGGCATGAAGACCTTAAGTTAAGTTCCCCTACTTCCATTGTGGTGAGGAAAAGTGGGTTCATAGACGATAGAACAATTGCCGTGTATTCAAATAAGGCGGCAGCCGACTTAAATAGAAGCCTTATAAACGCCCTTAGAAAAGCCGATACTATAATAGAAGCTACATTCAAAATCCTGTTTCCATCATAATAACGTCTCATATAATGTTTAAACGGGCCCGGCGGGATTCGAACCCGCGACCCCCGGGTTAAAAGCCTCACCCGCCAGCCGGGCGTCCGGTGCTCTTCCAGGCTGAGCTACGGGCCCCGCAACATTAACTTATTCTCCTGAATATATTTTTTGCCTTTGTTTAATGGTTCGAAAATGTTTTTTCCGGGGGGATTAGAGGAAACTATCTAGTGTACCATCATATTCTTCTTTCTCTTTCTTCTCCTCCTTGAAGGAAAATTCGTTATATTGATCTATAGGTTCTCCCAGCTGCTCAAATATCTTTTTCACTAATTCACGGCCCATTAGAGGTAACGCTAAAAGGCGTTGTGGTGGAGTGTTAATTAAGTCTGCAATGCCTCTAATACCGTGGTTATACAGTATTCTTGCTCTTTTTCTTCCTATACCTTTTATTCTAACAAGCTCTATTAATTCATCCTTAACTCCATGCTTTACCCTTTCACGAAGTCTATGAAGTGTGGAGAGATGTTCGCTCATTCCAGAAAGTTTAGCTAGTTCATATGCAGAATAAAGAAGCCATTCGGAAACCTGTGTTAATGCATGCAGGTCGCCCGGACCTATCTCGAATCTTTCTAATATTATGTTTTCGTCGATTTCATTAATCCAGTTGTAGAGTATTAAGGCGGTTTTTATACGAGCTAACCTAAGTTCATAGTCGTCTTCGACCAGTTTTTTCAGCTCCTCTGAATTTATGATCCATGTAGCATGGTTTTTAAGCCATGACTCTATAGCCTTTTTTTCTCCTCTACGTAGGTAAAAGATCGGTGTTTCAGGAGCATACGAGATTAAATAAAGATAGGGGAATGTATTTTGTGTATCTGTTATCGATCTAAGCCCCCTTAAAATTATTGCCGCCGTGTAAGGGTCTATATAGAGTTCGGTTACCCGTTTCCCGAGAGAAGTGGATACGAGAGTATGGTTTTTTTCAATTATAAAATTATTTTCTTTGAGGAAGGATAGTATCCTTTCTATGCGAAACTTTATGGCATAAATATCATATTGGTGTGCATAGAAGGTTTTTTGTAGAAAATTTATTAGGGCTTTAATTGAGTTGATGTAAGTTGTGGAGATGAGCGCTAATACATGCGATCTCAATGCAGGTTCGCTGCTAAGTTTAGAGGAGATATCCTCCGGCCTGGAAGATATATATGCATCAAAGATGAACTCGACTTCTCGCCTGTTTCTAGCAATGGTTATGGCTTCACCCTTCTTGTCGTAACGAGGCCTTCCCGCACGTCCACAATTATGCACTAAGATACCGTTTGCAAAGTAGTTTTCATTTCCCTCTACACCTATATTATACACCTTAATTGGATATGGTAAATATAGAACCTTTACTTGCCGAACTTTACACGGTTCTAAAACCCCTCTCCTATCATTATAAAATAGAACATTTTCTCCCCTACTTAGCTTGATGGCAGGTTTCCACCAAACTACTTTATGTCTTTTAACCACTGCTATTTCATGTTCAGGAGTTATTTTTATTGACAGCCCGTTACTCGTGGATACTTCTACAAGAATATTGGCTAACCTAGAATAAACAGAATGAACAGGGGATGCTTGGATTCTCTGGTTTTCGGAGTTTAATGAGTAAACATTAATGTTTTTTCGAAGTTCAACCAATTCACCTATAGGAACCTTCCCTTCAGATGCATCTACGAGGGTGTCAAAGGGTAAACACATCTGCTTATATTCTATGACAGGTATCTCCTCGTATATACCTAACTCACCATTGAACCTTCTGTAGTCACTTATAACTACGCGGCGTGCTGGCAGATTAACCCCAGCGGCCAGCGTTGGTGTAGCTACCACAGCTTTAATTATTCGTTGTCTAAACAGTTTCTCTATGAGCCTACGGGATGTATGAGATAAACCTGCATGGTGAAAGGCTACACCGTTGATCAAGCATGAAGCTAATGCTTCTGTGAGATAGTTTCTCTCGCTCTTCAATAGATCTTTAGTAGCTTTTGCGAGCGTGGATGCATCCTCGCGAGTAAGAAATTTTTTAGCCGGGTACATGATACGTTTTGCGAGACTGACTGCACGTTGCCGCGTGTTAGCGAAAATTAGGATTTCTCCTCCTTCACGGAGACAGTCTACGGTCAAATCAATTATTGGGTTTCCTAGGGATGGTATTTCTCTAGTAAGGCCGTTTGAATAATGTATTTTCCCATCAATATACACGCCTTCAATCAATTCAACAGGCCGCCACTCGCTAACAACTAGTTTGGCATTCAGCCAATCAGCTATTTCAGCACTGTTTCCTATAGTCGCGCTAAGCGCCAGTATCTGTATATCTTTTGTTGAGGAAAGATCCAGAAATTTAGACAACACTATTTCTAAGGTAGGTCCCCTACGGGGTTCATTCAGTAAATGGATTTCATCGGAAACTACTATGCCTATACTCTCCAACCATGTAGCTTTGTGCCTTAAAAGACTGTCGGCTTTCTCGTTAGTCGTTATGATAATATCATATTTTTCAAGCCAGGGATCCGAGCTATCATAATCCCCTGTAGTTAAAGCCACTTTAAGGCCTATATAATTGCTATAAAAGGACAGTTCTTCGAATTTCTCCGAGGCAAGAGCACGTAAAGGAGTTAAATATAGGGCTTTAACATTTCTCTCTAGGACTTGCTTTAAAATAGCTATCTCGGCTATTAGGGTTTTTCCTGAAGCTGTAGGGGCACACACAACAAGGTTCTCGCCTTTTAACAACCCAGATCGTATAGCGGCTTCCTGTGGTGGATAGAGGTCGGTAATACCCTTTGATAAAAGGGTTTTCTTCGCAGTTATCGGTAAGTCTAGTTCCTCTATACGTATGGTTACTCACCGGCGTTTACTATGTTTTCTTAATGTAGCCCGGCAACGGTTCGTATAGTTCGCCTTCATTTTTTAAATGTTTTATCGCCTTCTCTACAAAATCTCGGTCCAATCCCTCCTTTTCAGCTCTATTCATCAATGTCTCCACCTTAATGGGCTTTCCCCGATTTTCCTCTGTTAACTGTTTTATTAAGTTCATTAATCTAATGAATTTCTCCCGTTGTGAAAGGGGTTTACCGGTCATAACTATATCAATATCTATCGCCTGTGTTTCTACATCTATACCCACGCTTTGCAGGAAGTATAGCATAAGTTCGATAGCAGCCTCAGCATCCTCTACTGTAACTCGGTCTCTCAGGGACATTTTCGCATGTGCCTCGGCTAAACGAATTAATGCTTCTAACTGTCGAGGGGTTATGGTTACAGGTGAATTAGGGTCTTCTCCCTTTTTACGCATGTCCACATAAAACTGAACAATTTTATCTTCTGCCTCTCTAGTAAGCTTAGGGTGAACATATTTCCTTGCATATGCAATGTATTTCTTCAATAAGTCAGGTTGAATTATGTTTTCATAAGCTTCCCTATATCTACCGCCGTGGAGGCCAACGACATGTTGAGCCAGAACTCTATCCTCTTCTTCTACAGGTCTATCTGTAATGACAAAGATTAAATCAAAGCGCGAAAGGATTGTTACAGGTAAATCGATGTTTTCAGCTATGGTACGTTGAGGAATGTATCTACCATAAGCTGGATTAGCTGCCGCTAGGACCGAGGCCCTGGCATTGAGGGTAGCTACTATACCAGCCTTGGCAATGCTTACTGTGTTATGGAGCACTAGTCCGTGGGAAACGAAAAGATGGTAAGGCTCTACTGTTATGTCATAAACCCATTCTGAATCATTGTTGTCTATCACCTCTACACGCTCCACAGTTAAAAACCTTATATTACCATTTATCAACGAATCAAGTTCATCGACCATTTTTTCAAGTTCTTCAACGCGGGCTTTCGCCTTTTTAATTAACAATTCAGTGATCTTTGGGTCTCTTTTGGTCAGTAGTTTATATTTTAAAGACGAGTAGGGTATACCAGTCTCCCTTGAAAGCTCAGCTATCTTAACAATTTTTCTAACAGCCTCTATATTTCTTTTCTCTAACGCTGAACGTAGTTTACGTATTTTCGATTTAATTAGCTCAAGATATTCACATGCCCTTTTCCTACATATTTGATATCTTTTTTCTACAATATATGATAAGTAACTATCATTTATGTCCAGTTTATCTGCTACCTGTTTTAACATTCTTGCAACTTCACTAGGTAATTCATCTCCATAATCGACTTTATCCTTAGATCTTTTAATGAAATTCACGAACCTCTTTACTTCAACATTATCTATTATACTTGCAAGGTTAGAAAGGCCTTCAGGATCTGAAATTATTACCTTATAGTATTTTTTACCGTTTTCATCTTTTTCTGAAGCCAGATAAGAGTAAATGCCCATGGTTAACAATAAATCTTGCAGGTCTTCAGCAAGCTGCCTTGAAGAGGCTCTAAAACCTATCTCATTTTTATCGACAAACCCGTTCTCTTTAAAGAAGATGTTGAGGAAGGATCTTTTAGCTTCAGTATGCATCGTAAATACCGATGCAGGTATACGTTTTAGGGATATCCCTACATTTCTATCTTTAGGTTCTATAAGTACCTTTGAAAGATTCTTTCCAAATATTTCATAAAATCCCCTATGAGGGGGATTCACTGTATATAATATGTTTCCTCCTTCCTTGTATTGTATTTGTTCGATGAATGCGGGGTTTATTGCCTTGAATACAGGGGCGTCAACTAGTTGTCCACCCATGTATGTGGACTTTTCACGGTAACTACTTCCAAGGATTATTTGGGTGAAACCGTTAGGGAACATAAACCCTGCGAATTTCGTTAGCTCCGTACGGTCGACTTCATTTAGAATACTTCTAGCACCTACATTTTCAACTTTGGAGAGATCATATCTGCGTACTCCAGGTACAAGCATGCCTGGCTTTACCTTGTCAGCTCTAATGGTTGTAAAGGAGCCTCCACTCCATACAACAACTGGGTGTTCAGGTGTAACTGTTATCGAACGTCTGTTACTGAAGACTAATCTAATGAACTTTGAAGGGGCTTTATGTCTACTTATTCTATGAGCCTTCACCTTAACTATTTTCTTTCTATCCAGATCATATGCCATAACATAAACATCATCGACTAAAACTATCTCTGTGTCCTTACCTTTTATCACTCTATTCCTGTATTTTTCTATAATCGTGTCAACAAATTCGCCTATCTTGACTTTATCTCCATTAGCCAACATTATTTCGAAGTCTTTATGGTAACTTTGTTGCTCCATTGCTTCATGTATACTAACACGATCGCGGGGATCCATTTTATCAAACTCATCGATACAGTTGTGGACTACTATACCTTCTGCAATAAAATTATGGAATGTGGGAACATATAGGTCATAAACGTGGCCTTCATATGGAATTTTTTCTATACTGACTATCTCGTCTCTTTCAATGTTCCTTTGGAGCAAAGGCTCACGTAATGCAATTACCTTATCTCCGACCTTGAATTCTCCTGCCTCCCTCCATTTCAAAGATTCTCCGTCAACCAACTGGTGATTGGGAGTCAATGTTATTTCTTTTCCTGACTTAAATTTAATTCTTAAGAGTTCCCCCCTCCAGTACTTCCTCCTTAATACAGTTGCTTTCGCATCTACAATTTCTGAGCTATCCAGCGAAAACGATATGACATGTTCATTTAATTCTTGAATGTCAACAACCTCGCTATTTGATACAGCCTTATATGATTTTGAGGGATCAAAAAGATCTTTGATCCTGATATATCTGTTGTTTATCAAAACCCTTGAATCCGGGTGAAGACAAGCCACTCCTCCATCAGCTAACACCAACGCTCCCGCCTCTAGGTAGAATTCACCGCTACTCTTCTCCCTTACAACGGCAGCGGTAAGGCCGGCTGCCGTTGACCCTTTTCCAGTGGTAAACACGCTTCTAGGGGAAATCGAAGCCACGTATTTGAGAAGCTGGGATTTCGCTGTACCAGGGTCACCGACCAACAGAATGTGAATATCTCCTCTAATCCTGAGACCATCAGGCAATATTTTTGGTTCCCCGCCGAAAAGCAGGCAGGCTATCCCTCTTTTTATCTCCTCGTAGCCGTGTATAGATGGTGCAATTGATCGTACAATAATATCCCTTATATTCGGTTTAGAGGCTAATTCAAGTATTTTCTTTTCGTCTTCTGGTGTAATCTCTACCTCGAAAATATCTTTACCCATAGTCTCTATGTAGTTTGCATCGAGACATGTACGGAATATAGGAGGCTTATCCTTTCTCAGGGTCCTTTCTTCTTCAACATTAAGTATACCAACTACTGTCACTCTGTCTCCAGGTCTAACGGTATCTACTAGGTCATCCTTCAAAATAACTTCTATTGAACGTGGGAGCTGGCCTGGAGGCAGTTCTTCTGGTTTCTCCTGAAGGGTTATTCTTTGCCACTCTGAGAAGGTGCTTTCTTCCAACACAAGTTCGTAATCGCTTTTCTTAATTCTACTTTCTGAGGAAAAGTCATCCATAAGTGTGGGTGGCGTGTAACGGTCTCCAATCTGGGGAACCTCTATCGTGTGACCCGTAATTTTATTCCTGAAGACGGCTTTACGTAGAAGGTATTTTATGGGCGTCATCCGCGTTACAATCCCTTCAACCGCTATCAATTTGTTTATATGCTCGGCTCTTATACGCCTTAGGGAAACGACGTGTGTCGCTGGGAGACCTCTAAAACGGGCAACAAATGGGCCTTCAAGAGCCTGTTCAGGTGTTTCTATTTTAGCTACTTCACCTATGGCTTTTGATGCTTCTTCCAATACTTTTCTTGGACGAGATAACAGTTGTTGAGCAAGATCAACATCGTAATCAATGACATCGTCGAAGTCTATTACAAGTGATCTTGAACCTGATAGAACCATTTCCCGTATTTTTTTCCTATACTTGTATTCTCCACTACTATCTCTAAAGTTTTTGAAGAATGAGACAAATTTTTCAACAAAGTTTTCTTTAACTACTTCTACATCAGCTAGATCCTCCATTTCTAATCCCCCTCCAGTTTACTTGTAAAGCTTCTTTCCCACGTTGAAAGTAAATTACATATATTTGAATATATTATCCTCTCTTCAAAACTCATATTTTCCATTAATTCTCTAATTGGTTTCGAACTCAGTTGAGCTAATTCTAGGATTTTTTGCATGCGTTTCCTTAAAAGATCCATTGCATTTTCCTTTATTTCCTCGATTTCCTGAAGAATATTGGGGTCTTTTTTCTTTTCATAGATTCGTCTTAAAATTTTTATTGTAATTAATACTTTTACATAAAAATATGTCGAAATTTTTTGTAAATTTTTACTATTTTTTTCCATAAGGAGTTTTTTCCTTATTTGTAGTGGTGTGACAAGTTTTTCTTGATCTATATCAGTGATAAACGGGTCTTCTAATGTAAAATAGGGTATGCTTCCCTCGGATGGTTCTAATCCTATCTCTTTAAGATCTTCGAGAAAAGCCCCCATCTTTTTGTCGTCTTTAAAGTGGATTTTCTCTCCTTTTAATAACATTGAATACAAAAGGTCTAAAGGTAGCACATCCATACCCGTCTTATAGAATACATGCAATCTACTAATAGTGTTTTGAAAAGAGGTAGATGAAAATATTTGCATGTAGTTTTACATATTATCTATTTTACCTTAAAGGTAAAAGAAATGAAGGTAACTCTGCGTTATCTGCCACTAATTTTACGGGCTTCTCTCTCAGTTTCACGTAACATTAAGATGTCTCCTATTCTCACTGGGCCCTTAACGTTTCTTGTTAGAATTCTTCCTTTATCTTTCCCCTCTAAAACCTTACATCTTACTTGTATTACTTCTCCGCAAACCCCTGTTCTGCCTATTATTTGAAGTATTTGAGCTGGAGTTGCATCTTCACTCATACATGCACCCGTTTTGGAAAGAGGAGACGGATGGATAAAAATTTTACTATTTTAATTAAATTCACTTAGAGGATACTCCAGCCTTTATTTTTATCTCCTGTACTTCTCGTATAACTTCTTCCATTAGGGCTCTGGCTTCTCCCGGTTCGATGATGCACGCTGCCGCTGCAGCAACCTCTATACCAGCGGCTTCTCCAAGTTTCTTTTTCGCGGGAACATATACATAGGGTATTTTCTTTTCTTCGCAGAGAAGTGGCAGGTGGGCTACTATTTCAGGGGGATCTACGTCTTCTGCTATTAATACTAGTTTTGCTAATCCTCGTTCTATGGCTTTAGTAGTCTCATTTGTACCCTTCTTTACTTTTCCACCGGTTTCTCTGGCTCGTCTTAGGGCTTCATAGGCTTTTTCAGCCAGCTCGGATGGTACTATAAATTTTACATAAAATGGTTTTTCACTCGACATCTCATCTACCTCCTCATTGTTCATCTGCATCCAACATTATGAAGGTAGGCTTATATATTACTTTCTCAAGTGAATCTGGGTGCATGAAAGTGCCCGAATTCCGAACATGTAGTTTCTGCGGCGAGAAAATACCCCCAGGCACAGGGCTAATGTACGTTAAAACCGACGGAACAGTATACTATTTTTGTACCAGAAAATGCAGAGTACTATTCTTTAGGGGCACCGATGCACGCAAACTAAAATGGACTAAAAAGTACGTTAAAAGCAAATGAGCAGGAAGCATCAACCTGAAATTTGTTATCCCTTAATTTCTCACAAGTGACTTAATTCTAGAATACAAGGTGATCTATTCTGATGCTTTATTAACACATTGAGCCCATATTATTCAGTATAGTTTTCACCGATGTCCCTAAAATAATTTTATTTTAGCCTGATGGAAGGCTTTCTCTTGGTCAATAAAATTATAAAATTGTGTTGGGGATATAAAATGGGGTGAGAATATTATGAGCGAATTTGAAGAATGGTGGAGACGAACTAGGAAACTTATCGATGAAATAGATAAGGTATTCGATGAAATGATGAAAGAAATGTTCAGAGAGGAGGGAAGAGAGGGCATTAGTAGGAGAATTGAAAGATACGGCCCATATTTCTACGGTTTCTCAGTCACCATAGGGCCGGATGGTGTGCCCCATGTACGCGAATGGGGTAACATAAAACCGGGGGTCATAAAGCCGCGTATAAGCGAAAGTATCGAACCTTTCACGGACGTAATTGAGGAGAAAGACGTTATAAAAGTTATAATGGACATACCCGGGGTTGAAAAAGACAAGATAAATGTTGAAATGACAGAGGATACAATCGAAGTATCTGCATCAAATGGCGATAGAAAATACCATAAAACCATTCAACTAAAAAAGAAAATTAAACCAGAAACAGCGAAAGCCAAATACAAGAATGGTGTTTTGACAATAACCGTAGAAAAAGCCGAGAAAGACAAGGAAACAAAAGGATTTTCTATTAGAGTTGAGTGAATTTTAGTATTTATCAGCATTGTTTAGCGTGCCGGTGGACTGAATGGATGGCGATCTTAAATACCTCCTACAGGCCACCTATATCATTGAAACATTTATACTTTATTTTTCCCTATTTTTAATAACGTTCGTTGTACGCGTACAAAATAACATTAGAGCACTCAAATTATGGGGATATTATTTAATGGTGTCGACAATTTTTTCCTTTTTTACAACCGTTTTTTTGGAGGAGAATGTAAACTTTAATGTGACTCTGCTTGTTCTACACTTTCTGGCTGTTATATTAACATGGGCTCTTGCTATAAAGGTGTGGGTAAAGCAGAAGTAGGGAATATCTGGCAAAATGAAAATATAAATACAAAAATAAGTGACTCTATCTTTTCTACTCTTTTTGTTCAAGAACTATTTCAATTGTAGAGACCGTTCTTGTCTTTCCTGGTTCGCCTACTTCCTCGCTTCCTATAGTAACTTCTTTTACTTCTACTTTATCTTTGAGGAACCGGTTTACAGTTATTTGGGCTACATCAACTGCCTTTGAAATTGCTCTCCCTCTGGCTTTAATGTGGACGCTTTTTACGCCCTGGTTGAATTGTATCACGGTTGCAAGGACGTAGTGCATTGGAGGCTTTGCCCCAACTTTTATTTCTCCAACAGCTTCTGACATTTCTCCCACCTTTTTGTTGTTGTGTGTGGGCTTATATCATAAATTATCTTATAAGCTTTTCGCGGAGTATTTACTCACCTTCAACACTTCTCAAAGTGATTTTCATGCCGTTCTCTAAATTAGCTAGAATCTCTAAGTTTTCTTTATCAATGTCACCTATAATACACGCATATCCCTGTACCACTGTGTCTTCCAACGAAAACGCCAAAACGTTTCTTTGAACCCAGTAGAATAGGCTTCCCCGAGGGATTTTTCTAGATGGTTTTTCTAAAGTTAATCTTTTTGTCAGTGTAAAGTATGCTATTTTTCGATCATGAGTAAAATAAATTCTTGTATGAAGCGGTAGCATTCTTAAAAGCCTCGCTGCGTTTAAGGGCGCCTTACTGGATCTAAGATAGACAATTATTTCATCACCTTTCTCTGTCGTAATTAGAATTTTACTGGAAAGACTCATGTACCCCCCTCTCCGATAACATTTACTCCCTTTTGTTTTATCTGTTTTTAGACTAGTTAATAATGTTTACATGAGATCTGTTAATCACATGTAGTTAGATGTATGTTAAAGGCGGTACATCAGACTTATTAAACATTATAGGCCTATGGTATTCGGGTTCAATAATGCTGGGCGGCTTTAAAAATCCGAAAGAAGCTCTAGAGTATTATAAAAAAAGGAAAAAAGAGCTTGAAGACAAAATGGAGGATCTTATAGCGCGGAAGGAGAAAGGGGAGTTGTCTTCAGAAGAATTTGAGCAGGAAAAAAGAAAGATAGAAAGAGAGTTCATTGAAGTTATGGACAGAATAGCCCAGTTATCTTACATAGCTGGCGGTGGCCCCTAGCTCAAATGTTAAAATATTATTTTTACATACCTCTCATATCTAAATGCTTTTAGATGGCTTAAGAGAGGGCTATATTAGGGATATAAGGGTTATATAACTTTATATAGCATGTATCTTGGGGCATCGAGAGGTGTAGGGGATTTGGACGCTGAGACATATAAAAGAAAATATGCTTTTGGAGAAGATTATGGAACAAGCTATTTTAAATATGGCCCAGTTGGTGAAAAACCCTTTATTGCAGAAAACAGGGGAATAGTGCTCCGTGAAAGAACTATACTCCATAAAATATATGGCATAGAAGAAGACGTAATTGTTGGAGACAAGGTTAGACATTTTCTAGGATCCAGGGATGAAATGGTGCGCTACCTCATTTACCCAATGAGAGATGGTATAGTAAAAAGCGATGATAAAAATTCATGGGAGGTTATTTACGCTTTAACCAAGATGGGACTGGAGGAAAGCAGTCCAACAGACCCGAAATTCGATGGTTTCTATGTTGCAGCTGCAATATCTTCCTTGGCGTTAACTCAGGCAAGATACATGTATAAGAATCTCTTCGATCTCCACCAGAAAATAGATGCCGAGACAGGTCTAGTAAAGGCTGTAACTATAATACCCCAGCCACTTGCGGTAGCAATCGCTGAAAAAAGAATAACATGTATAGTAATAGAATCCGGCCATGGAAATACACAGATTTGCCCGATTTCCAGGTACCCTATAAAAGAAGCTATGTTTGCACTTAACAGAGGTGGAGCAGAAGCAGACGCGATAACAGCAGAGATTTTGAAAGACCTAGGTTATGGGGATGTTGCCAGAGAGGAGAAAATAGTACGTGAGATAAAGGAGCATTTCGGGCTTATACCATATGATCTTGAGAAGAGTATCGAGGTAGCTAAAAGGGATTGGAAGAGATTCAGGGGTGAACCATTTAGAAAATATCTTCTAGAAATAGATTTTGAAAAAAATTCTTGGATGAGGTTCCTGATAGGTGAAATAATATTTAATCCAGGCCACGAGATTTTCGAAAGTTACTATAGGAAAGGTATGCCGCGACCTATTTCGACTGAGTTTAGGGGTGAACCAATTGAAGGAACTATAAGCTTAGCCGATGCCATAATATTATCACTCGGTGGAGTGTTATATGAAATTAGAGAGGAGATCGTTGAAAAGGGAGGAATAATATTAAGTGGAGGAAACTTTTCTTGGCAGGTACCTCCAGGATTGGACGACGTAGCTACTGATGCTGCAACAAAAGTGAGGAACGAATTAATGAAAAAGGGGATACCAGCTCAAGTTAAACTCGTTGATGAACCACAATTTTCGGTTTGGAAGGGTTGTATAGTTTACGCGGTAGCTGTGCCGGATGACTATGAGTGGGACTGGGACACCATGGAAGGATGGTATAAATGGAGGTAACATATGATTGGCAAGGCTAGACTGCTTCTTGCAATAAAGGATTTTTTAGCTAGGAGGGAATTAACCCCCATTTTAGTCGAAGAGTTGAATTTACCCGAAAATCTGGTCGGGCTTGTAGATGTAGCTTTTAGGGACGTAAACAATATTATTGTAATACATGTATTTGATGAAGTATACTATACTCAAATTGAAGCACGGGAAGCGGTCGAAAAAACGGTTGTGAAATTATCTCCTTTAAGAGCATTTGTCGAGAAGGTCTATATTGCTATCCCGGAGACCTATGCTGTAGAGGGTGTTTTAAATCCACCCCTAATAAGGGAAAGCGGCATCGGGGTCCTGAAGGTAACGGAGGATGAACGTGTAGAGGAAATAATCCCTGCTAAGGGATCGTTGAAGCATCGTCCCGAAGTTGCATACAGATTAGTAGAAGATATTAAGAAAATAAGAGAAGAAGTTAATGAACTGAAGAAGCTATACGACGAACTGAAAAGAAACATTGAATCTTTAGAAGGGAAGATAAGCAACTTAGAAGGAAAAGTTAGTCTTCTTGAAATAAATTTAAAATCTAGACCTCGAACCAGCATAACTGAAAAACCTAAAGTTCAGGAGAAAGAGCAATTCGAGGGAAAAATAGTCGACGACTCAACTCTACCCTCTTTCGTTAGAGATAATCCCTGGTTTCTCGAATTAAGAAAACGGGGGAAAGTTAAAAATGAGTAAAAAACTTGACCCTATAACACAGGATATCATGAAAATAATAGAAGAGTATTTCAAAGATAGAAAAGATCTAGGGGAACTAGCCAAAAAAATCTACTTGATTTACCTAGAAAAAGGCCGCCGTGGACTCGAGGATTACATAAAAGAAGTGATGGAAAATGTCGAGCAGGACATTGAAGGAAGGACTTAAATTAGAAAGCATTAAAATCGAGGGTTTTAGAGCATTTAATTCTCCAAGAGAATTAAAGTTTGGAGACAAGGTTACAGTCTTCCTAGGGCCCGTCGGATCCGGCAAGACTTCATTGCTTAAAGCCATAGAATTCTGTCTTTTCGGCAACGTGAGTGAAGTTGTGGAGCGTGCCATAAAACAAGAGGATTTGATAAACGATTTCCGTGATCGCGTATTAGTATCCTTAAAGCTCGTAGGCGAAGAGGGAAATAAGGTTGAAGTGACACGCATAAAGGAGAGAGGCAAAAGGACGAAGCTCAGACTCTACATTAACGGTAAACCTTTTGATAAAGGTGATCCTGAGGAGTTTATCAAAGACCTCTTGGGACTAAACTTAATGGAATTTGCTAGGGGAGTTTATGTTAAATGGGATGTTCTCCGAGACCTCATAATAGGTTCACCTTCAAGCCGTAGCAAAGCCTTAGACAAGTTGTTTGGAATAGAAGTACTCGAAGAAATCTACTCAGCGATTTCCCTGAAAACCATTGAAAGAAAGCTAAAGGAAAAAGAAGATGAAGTAAACATGCTTTTAAAACAGGTTCTTCCCGACGATAAAATTGGTGACCTAAAACTCGAGAGAGATGAAGCAATTAAGAAAATAGAAAACATTAAAACTCGGCTTTCTGAAATACATTCAGAAATAGAATCTTTATCGAAAAAACTAGTGGAAATGCAGGCTTTACAAGACAAGTATAATCAACTTATACAGGAACGTGCTTTCCTTCAGGCTAGGGAGGAAAGTCTATCTAAATCCCTCCAATCCATACCTTCACCAGGAGACATCATAGAAATTAGTTATCTATTGCGTGAGTTAAAGAAAGAAGCTATAAAGTTGCTTTCGGCGTTAATTGTTGGACGCGAGGTTGAAAGCCTTAAAAAAATACCGGAAACAGATGTTAGAAAGCTTATACCTGCCTTGAAGAACACGGTTAAAATCTTAGAAACTCGTTTAGAGGATCTCGAAAAAGAAATAACAAAAATATCAAACGAGGTGATTACCTACCAAAATATCCTAAGACGAATACATGAAAATATTGGGAGTTTGACCGAACGGCTTGAACCCCTCAGAACATATAGAGACGAATTATTTTTCTTAAATGAAAAATACGGGTCCCTAAGGGAGATAGACAACAGTTTACATGAAATGAAGCTAGAACTAAGTGAACTCCAAGTTTTGCGACGGGAAAAAAGAGAGGCATTAAATCTTTTGAAAGCAACAATTAGGAAAATAAGGGAAAAGGGTGAAACCCGTTGTCCTATATGTGGACGTGTTCTCAATACTCAGCACCTTAAAGAGCTTGAAACACTCCTAGATAATCTTCTGAAGGAGAAAGGTGATATACTAATTAAAAGGGTATCCGAATTAGAATCCCGTATAAATGAATTGCAAAAAATCAGGGACAGAATTGTCTTTCTGGAGGAGAAGATCGGGGATCTCTCCGGTCTGGAACATGAGTTAAAAGAACTCAAGGAAGAAGCCAAAAGGATAGGGAACCTAGCTACTAGAGGCGAGGAGCTTTTAAAAGAGTTACAGACAAAACGTAACCAGATTTCATCTTTTACCAAGAAAGCTAGACGGATTATGGAGAGAATTGAACCACTACTTGCAGCGCAGGATCGGAAAAAGGAACTTGAGAACATTAGAAAGAGGCTTAAAGAAGTAGAAGCTGAACTAGAAGAACTAGGATATAATCCCCGTTTAATCGACGAAGTAAGAAATAGGTTATCGGAATTAAGGGTAGAGATGGCTTCTCTAAATACTGCTAAAAAGTACATAGAAAGGCGGTTAAACGAGCTTGAAACAATACTAGCTAGGCATGAGAAAATACTTGGAATCGTTGATTCGGAGGAGAAGAGGATAAGGACATATAAACAATTATACGAGAAAATGCGTTTAGTGAGATATAGTTTCCGTGCGATACAGAGTGAACTGCGTAAAAGGGTATTACAACGGGTTGTGAAAAAAGCTAATGAAATATTCAAGCAGATATATGTTTATCCCGATTATGCTGAAATCAATGTTAAAGTGGTTAGAAGAGTGTCGGAGGAGGGAGCTATTAGAAGCATCTACGAAATATTTGTAAAGAGAAGTGTGGATGAAAGCTGGGTTCCAATGGATACAAGGCTTAGCGACGGACAGAAGACAATAATAGCATTCTCAATGATCCTTTCACTAAGAGAGCTTTCACCTTGCAGACTTAAAGTATTGTTGCTGGATGAACCTCTTCTAAACGTAGACGAGGAATGTAGGAAAGCATGGGTCAACATGCTCGGTAAATCTAATATGAATTTTCAGCTCATTGTTTCAACACAGGATAGAAGGCTTGTAGAGGAATTAATAAAAGAATATGGTTCCGACATTGTGGTCTACGAGTTAAAGCATAATGGAATCGAAGGCCCAATAGTAGTACAAAGGAAAATTGTTGATTCAAACAATTCCCGGTAAACATGTAAAATATAAAAGAGAAACAGGTATCTAAAACAGCTTGTACCATGGAATCATATGTCATTCTTGATGGCTATACCGATGAACCTGCCGGACTAGGTGTACCCCCCTATTTAGACGTGTATCCCAGATATGTTGCAGGTGCAATATGGCATGTAAAACCGTCAGCCACTATTTTTTATTTTACCATCGATGCTGTACGTAAAAACATTTCAAGGTTCTTGTCTCTGGCAAATAAGGCTAAAGCAGTGATCTTCATAGCAGGGGTTTCAGTCCCTGGGAAATATCTTGGTGGAACACCCATTCAAGTAGAGGAGATAGAACATCTATCAAGCTTGTTAGAGAATCCGATCAAGATTTTGGGTGGACCGGCCGCCATGTTTGGCATTGGGAGGGAAGGAGGGACAATAGCGGATTTCCCCCTAGAAATAAAAGGAAATTTCGATTTAATAGCGCGAGGAGACCTAGAGGAAATAGTATATGAATATCTTTTGGAGAACTCCTTGGAACGTGTAGACGAGTTTAAGCTTAGAGAGGATTACAGCAAGGTTGATGTGTTTGCAGTCAAGGGAGCACGTATAGTATTGCAACATCCAAATTATGGAAGAAACCTTATAGTCGAGATCGAGACATTTAGAGGCTGTCCACGTTACATAAGTGGTGGCTGTAGTTTCTGCATTGAGCCACTATACGGTCGCGTTATCTTCAGGGAAACCAAGAGTATACTCAAGGAGATAGAAACTCTATACAGTTATGGTGTAAGAAACTTTAGAATCGGGCGACAAACAGATATTTATGCATACATGGCTACTGATGCGGGTGTAGAAGAGTTTCCTAAGCCGAACCCAAAGGCCATAGAGAACTTGTTTAAAGGAATAAGATGGGTTGCCCCCAGAATTAAAGTTCTGCATGTTGACAACGCTAATCCCGGTATGATAGCCTGCTATCCCGAAGAAGCAGTCAAGATAACTAAGATAATAGTCATGTACCATACTCCAGGTGATGTATTGGCTTTAGGTGTTGAAAGCGCGGATCCCCGCGTTGTAAAACTGAATAACTTGAAAGCTTATCCGGAGGATGCTATGACAGCTATACAAATCATAAATAAAGTGGGGGCGATACGAGGCTATAATGGTATGCCCCATCTTCTTCCCGGCGTCAACTTCGTATGTGGACTTATAGGCGAGAGAAAAGAAACTTACCGCTTAAACCTGGAGTTTCTTAGAGAAGTTAAAGAACGAGGATTGTTATTAAGGAGAATAAACATAAGGCAAGTCATGGTTTTTCCCCGTACAAGAATGAGCATGTACGGTACACGTATAATCGAGAAACATAAAAGGTATTTTAAGGTGTTTAAAGAAAGGGTCAGGAAGGAAATAGATCTTCCCATGTTACGTAAAATAGTTCCTAGAGGAACCATTCTAAGGGAAGTTTTTACCGAAGTTTATGAAGGTAAAAACACGTTAGGTAGACAGGTGGGTAGCTATCCGTTGTTAATCTACATTCCTGAAATCTATCCACTTAAAACATTCATACATGTTGTTGTGATAAATCATGGCTACAGGTCAGTGAGTGGGATACCATATCCTCTAAACGTCAACAAAGCGTCGAGAAGACTACTTGAACGCGTACCAGGGCTAGGTAGAAGCAGCATTGCTAAAATAATTTCACAGCGCCCTTTCAACGATCTTACCAAGTTACATGCAATAATAGGAGATATTGAGGCAATACAATGGATGAGTATAAAATAGTTCTAGTTGATAAGCCCTACAGTTGCCTGGGAAAAATTTTTAGAAGTGAGTATCTTATAGAATGGGGAAGGGGCCCGTAGCTCAGCTAGGATAGAGCGGCGGCCTTCTAAGCCGCAGGTCCCGGGTTCGAGTCCCGGCGGGCCCGTCTCAAACATAAATGTTTGTTCTCAAATAACTGTTATGTGAAAATCATTCCTGTTACTTCCCTAACTTTCTTTAATGTAATCTAGTCTACACATTATTTTATAAAAACCAATATCCGATATTATACTTAGAGGAATTATTATGAAAGTAAGGTACTGGCTTTTAGATATAAACTATGGTGTTATAGCTGGGAATATCCCTGAAATCCGAATGTGGGGGGTTACCCCTGAAAATGAAAGAATAGTGGTTTTGGATAGAAGTTTCAGACCATATTTTTATGTTCTTCCAATACGGGGATATGATCCTGAAAAGTTGGCTGAAAAAATTAAGAACATGTTTTCTACAAAAATACTGGCTTGCGAGGTCGTTGAAAAGAGGTTTTTTGGGAAGCCATTGAAGGTGGTTAAAGTTATCTGCCAGGTGCCTCCTCAGGTGCCTGAATTACGCGAAGATATAAAGAGAATACGGGGGGTCGAGGACGTTTATGAGGCTGATATACGTTTCTACATGCGTTACATGATAGATAACGGCATCTATCCAAGTTCCTGGAATGAGGTTGAGGCAGAAGAATTAGAAAAAACTGTTTTCCGATGGAATGTTGATAGAGTTTTTCTGGCACAGGGACCACCGAAGCCTCTACAACTATCAAGGCTACCTCCACTTAGGGTACTTGCATTCGACATTGAATGTTATAATCCAAGGGGGTCGCCTAACCCGGAGATAGATCCAGTTATAATAATTTCAGTTAAAACGAATAAGGGTGACGAAAAACTTTTTACAGCTAGAGATCACGAAGATTATCTTGTTATCAAGGAGTTTGTAAACGAAGTACAACGTTTTGATCCCGATGTGATAGTAGGATACAATTCAAACAAATTTGATTGGATCTATTTACTTGAAAGAGCCAAAAAACTTAGAATTAAGCTTAATATTGCTCGAAATAACGAGGAACCTAAACAAAGCGTTTACGGACATTTTTCGATAATAGGTAGAGCTAACGTTGATTTATATGATCTGGCAGAAGAAATGCATGAAGTCAAGGTAAAAACACTGGAGAATGTGGCAGAATATCTTGGGGTGATGAAGAAGAGCGAAAGACCCCTAATAGAGGGCACAGAGATATATAAATATTGGGATGATAATAATTTAAGAAAAACATTAATGGAATACGCGTTAGCCGACGTTAGAAGCACACTCGGGTTGTCGGACAAGATTCTACCCTTCATGATACAACTTTCGAGCATTGTCGGTTTACCTTTAGATCAGATAGGTACAGCATCAGTGGGTAGAAGGGTGGAATGGTACTTAATGAGAAGCGCCTTTGAATACAACGAATTGATACCTAACTTAGAGGAACGCCCACATGTATCCTACAAGGGAGCCATAGTTCTAGAGCCCAAAAAAGGTCTACATGAGAACATAGCTGTACTGGATTTTTCAGCAATGTATCCCAACATTATGATAAAATATAATATTTCACCTGATACTTACGTCGAACCATTCGAAACCATAGAAGAAGAAAAAGTCTACATTACTCCTGAGGTAGGACATAAATTTAGAAAATATCCGGACGGCTTTTATAGAAAAGTATTAAGCCGGCTCCTCGAGGCACGTGAAAAAATAAGGTCGCAGATGAAGAGGCTTGATCCAAGGTCTCTTGAGTACCGTATTCTAGATGAACGTCAGAAAGCTTTGAAAGTAATAGCCAATGCTACGTACGGGTATTGTGGATGGACTGGAGCACGCTGGTATAAAAGAGAGGTCGCAGAGGCAACAACAGCCTGGGGACGAACCATAATCTCAGAGACCATAAAAATGGCTCGAAAAATAGGTCTCGAAGTGATTTACGGTGACACAGACAGCATTTTTGTCAAAAATGTTCCAGAAAAGGTAGAAAGATTAATAGAGATGGTTAAGGAGAGATTCGGTCTTCGCATCAAACCCGATAAAATATACATACGTGTCTTCTTTACCGAGGCTAAGAAGAGGTATTGTGGACTGCTTCCGGACGGCAGGATAGATGTAGTTGGGCTTGAGGCTGTAAGAGGCGATTGGTCCGAACTTGCAAAAGAGGTTCAAGAAAAAGTCATCGAAATAATATTAAAGTACGGGGACCCCTTCAAGGCAGTGGACTATGTAAAAAGTGTTATAAAAAAGTTGGAGAGAGGGGAGATCTCTATCTCAAAACTCATAATATGGAAAACTTTAAGCAAGGATTTAGACAAATACGAGGCTCATACAGCACACGTCGTTGTAGCTAGAAAGATGGTCCAAGCAGGAATACGTCTCCATAAAGGTGATAAAATAGGTTTCGTGATAGTTAAAGGAGCTTCTCAAAGAATCTCGGATAGAGCTGAACCCTATTTTCTAGTTAAAGATTTCTCGTTAATAGATGTGAATTATTATATTGAAAAGCAAGTGATACCGGCAGCACTTAGAATACTAGGATACTTTGGTATAAAGGAGTCATTGTTAAAATCTAATAAAAAACAACGTTCACTATATGATTTCTTTCAGTAAATCTATGTTACTCTATTTTGTCGAACGTTAGAATGGAGATGTCAGCTGGCTGTTTAGCTACGTTGCCTATTCTGGTGCCTATCAGCGTTTTAATCTTCTTCTTGAAGGCTACATCTACTAGACGTTGTGTTATGATTCCATCAAAAACAACGTGTTTTACTTTGTCTTCAGGGAAGGATTCAAGTTTTTTAACTAGGTCTCTAACTGGGATTCTTTCCACCATGTCCCATTCATTGTTATATAGTAAGGCTTCTAAAGTGCCTTTCAGTTGCGCCATGGCTTCCTTGACTTCTCCCGGGATTTGTGGCGCTATTATTTTCTTAACTTCTTCTACTACTGTTTTTCTAGCTTCCCTCCTTTGTATTTCACTTAAATATTCATCTACGGGTACCTTATTTCGCAAGCATTTTGCTATTTCTTTACCAGTTAGCTCTTCAACCTCCCTACCCGGAGGAGCCCTACAGACATAGTCTATTTCCGCCACGCTAAGCAGGTTCTTAAGTATCATTTCTCCTCCCCTGTCCCCATCCACGAAAACTATCATTGTCTTTTTCTTGGATAACTCTACAATAGTCTTCGGTATGGTTGCTCCTTCTAAAGCTATGACGTTTTTGTAGCCGTGTTTCAGTAGGTTTATAACGTCGGCTCTTCCCTCCACAACTATTACTACGTCACTTTTTTCTACATCTGGTCCAGCAGGTAAACCTTCTGGACCATATTTAGTAAGTTCAATGGATCTTACTGTTTGTGTAAGCTCCTCTATTATTCGTTTGAGTTCAGGTTCGCCCTCACTTGTCCATTTACGTAGAATTTCCTTTGCTCTTTCGATTATTTTCTTCCTTTTTTCTTCTCTCATGTCTTTTATTCGTTTAACTCTAATTTCCGCATTATAGGGCCCTATCTTATCGACGGTTTCTATGGCTGCAGCTATTAAAGCTGTTTCAACGCGATCTAGATTTGAGGGTATTGAAATTATTCCCACAGTTTTTCTTCCCTTAACATCGGTTTTCACTTCTATTCTTCCTATTCTTCCGCTTTTCTGTAATTCTCTTAAATCAAGTTCATCTCCAAGTAATCCTTCTGTTTGACCGAATATTCCGCCGATTATATCTGATCTTTCGACTATTCCTTCTACTTTGATTTCCGCCTCTACTACATACTTCGCTGTAACCGCTAGTCCTCCCATTTCGCATCACTCCCTCTTGTTTTTAACAGTGAGTTTTAGTTTGATTAGCGTGGGGGTCTGTACCCCACCGCTAACACATCGGTTTCATTGTTATGGCGGTACAACGCCTTTTCACTCACCGAGCTCTCTTGCGGTGGGTTAAGACCCCCATTTATATTACATTCTTTTAAACCGTCAATAAGTTAAATATTTATCTATCACGTCACTTGTTGCCATTAATTAAATTTTTATTTATAGTTCGTTAACAGAATGTTTTTCGCTAGGTGAAACCTGCTCCAGTCCTAAATCTTCTTTAATACTCCTTTAAATATTGTTTAACTGTTTGTGCTATTGCCTTTGCAACGGCTACGGGAACCGCCTCGCCAACTTGATTAAACTGAACATCTTTGCCTCCCTTAAATATGTGGTTATCTGGAAACGACATCAAGCGCGCCTGTTCCCTTACAGTTATTAGCCTATCCTTAAATGGGTGGATGAAACGCGATGAACCCATCACAGTAGGGGCAACCCGAAAAGGGTGAAGTCTAATATAATTTTTATAAACCTTTCCACCCGCCCCTTGATAATATACAAGTGCCTGCCCCCATCTTAGTTTACGTATCTTCTTTAATCTGCGAGGTGAAATAGACACGTATTCATGGTTTGGTATTTCGGGAATACCGTTCGGCTCTGGTAAATCGCCTATAGCCTCAATTACAGTTACTTTACCGGTTTTCTTCGGTCTTATCTTTATATTTGATATAAATACCCTTGTTCTGTGGGATGGATTGCCATATTCCTCTGCCCTAAGTATATTAAAATATATTTTCTTGTAGCCTACTCTAGCAAATTCCTTCCGTAAATAATGTTTTAAATCTCCCTCCAATATTCCAGGGACGTTTTCCATAACGAAGACTTTGGGTTGCAAGTCGCCTACAATACGTATAAAATGTAGGACAAGTCTTCCACGGGGGTCTTCGTAAAGTCTGGCTAAAGGTTGAGGTTTCCGTCGAGGATTTGTACGTGTAAATGCTTCACAGGGGGGTCCGCCTATAACTACGTCTGGTTGTTTACCAAGGATATCGACTATATCCTGGGAATGTAGTTTTTGGATATCTTCTTCTACTACGATCGCCTCCTTAAAGTTTTCCTTAAAACTTTCCACCACCGGCCTAAAGTTATCTACACCTAACAGTATGTTAAAACCCTCGGCTTTAAACCCTCTTGAAAATCCTCCTGCACCGCAGAACAAATCGATTACACTGTACATTCTCAAGCCTCCAGAAATATACTTCCTCTATATAATAAAACCACAATGTCATCATTGGATCCGGGCATAATTTTATTACAGGATATATTGTTTTAAGGAGGGTGTAACCATGAAGGAGAGGCTCTATGTTGTGCTACATAATGTTTATTCGGTGTATAAGGTTGTTGAAGCGGCCCGTGTGGTTTATGGATTGGGTTTTCCGAACTTCATAGTCACAAAGGCTATGGGTGCGGCAGCGCAGGAGGGTGTGCCTGAAGCACACAAGATGGCGATTAAAAAGGGTAAAAGGATCTTTTATCTCGCCGAGCTTAACGACGTCATGGAAACTATCGCGCCGGATGAAGTATTACTAATAGTTCCTGCTCGTTTCTCCAAGGATGTCTTCGATCCTCAATACGTTAGAGATCTCTTGAAATCGGGTAAAAAGGTACTGCTGATTTTTGGGGGATCGGAGCCTGGCCTCACAAAAAGGGAGCTGGAATTAGGTAAACCGGTCCACATACCTCGTATAGATGACGATTTAGGTTCAACGGCACTTATATCGATAACCCTGTATTCCCTGCTCCTGGAATCGGATAAAAAGGGAGAATAAAACTGTATTACCTCAACATGTATTCTAGTATCATGTAGTGGAAAGGGTGCGTGTAGGAAATAAGAAAAGGTTCCTGTGGAACTAGTGGAGATAGCTGTGGACGATAAACTAGACGTAATTTTCAGTAGGTTTAAAAACGCTAAAATCTATGCTAACAGGGAGATCCTGCTTCCCGATTACGTCCCTGAGGAGCTTCCGCATAGAGATAATCAAATAATTGAATTAGCTACGGTCTTAGCCCCAGCTCTGAGTGGATCTAAGCCACCAAATGTTTTCATATACGGGTTGACTGGAACCGGGAAAACAGCTGTAACTAAGTATGTTCTACGGAAACTTGTAGTGAAGGCTGAGGGTACTGTTCTTACAGCTTACATAAATTGTAGGCAAAGCAACACCAATTACAGGGTCCTAGCCGAGCTGTCTTCAAGTGTGGGGAAGCCCGTGCCATTTACAGGCCTCTCTACAGCTGAGGTTTTAAATCGTTTCATTCGTGGCCTCGAAAGACAGGCAAAAATCATGATAGCGGTGTTGGATGAAATAGACTGGCTCGTAAAAAGCAGCGGCGACAGCGTACTTTACCACCTGACTAGGTTAAATAGTGAACTAAAGAGGTCAAGGTTGTCCGTTATTGGGATAACCAACGATTTACGCTTCATGGAGTACATTGACCCTAGAATTAAAAGCGGGCTTGGCGAAGAAGAATTAGTGTTCCCGCCTTACACCAATAAAGAGCTTGAAGATATACTTAGAAAAAGGGCTGAGAAAGCCTTTAGAAAAGGGGCTATAGAAGACGGGGTAATACCTTTATGTGCGGCCATAGCTGCAAAACAGAACGGCGACTGTAGGCTTGCATTAGATTTGCTTCTTAAGGCGGCGGATCTAGCGGAAAGAGAAGATTCAAGCAAGGTAACTGAAGAACATGTAAGGAGAGCCCAACGAGAGCTAGAGAAAAACCTCGTCGTCGCCGCTGTTAAAACAATGCCCCTGCACGTTAAACTAGTTCTACTAGCTGTATATCTCTTGGAGAAGGAAGGGGTTTTAAAGAACATAACTACAGGTGAAATTTATGGAAGATACAGAGATTTATGTAGAGAAATAGGCGTAGGGGAGGTAACACAGCGGAGGGTAAGTGAAATACTCAATGAATTAGATATGCTCGGTGTAATAAATGCTAGAGTCGTTAGCCTTGGACGCTACGGAAGAACGAAGATAATAAAACTGGCAGTAGGCGAAAAAAGTCTACTGGAAGGCTTCCGCTCAGACCCGGGCTTCTATACTATGGTGGGTTCAATAATAAATAGCAGGCCTTCTAGTTGAAACAGAAATTTCTAAACTTCCTTGAAAAACATCTATAAATATTATTGGAAGTAGATTCCTGGTTTCAAGGGAAATCGTATTTCCTATACTCACGTAAAAACGTCGTATAAGGGTTTTTAGAATATTTCATGTTGAATAATGCGGGGGGCGGGATTCGAACCCGCGCAGGCCTACGCCACCGGATCTCTCACCCTGTGCATCCTTGTAAAGGAACTTGAGTCCGGCCCCTTTGGCCCGGCTCGGGCACCCCCGCTTACTATTTTATAGACTATTTTGAGGACTTTTATAGTTTATTCCTGTATTAAGGTTTTCTGGTTCAAAAATAAATTTATAAAAGTGTCTATGCTATAGGCGTTGGGTTTGTTTGATGCCAGAGTTCAAGGTGGTAATATCTGATCCCAAAACGGGGAAATCTCAGCAAGTGGAGGTAAAAGGGGATAAAGCTCAAAGGTTGGTAGGACTTAAAATAGGCGATGTTTTCGATGGAAGCCTGGTGGGCTTGCCAGGTAAGAAGCTTGTAATCACAGGCGGTTCAGGGAGAGCCGGTGAACCTATGAGACCTGATCTACCGGGAGGGGTTAAAAAGAGAATTCTTCTACCCGGGCCCCCTGGCTACTGGCCTAAAAGAAAAGGTATGCGAAAGAGAAAGCTTGTCAGGGGTAACACGATAACAGAGGAAATAGTACAAATTAATACGAAGATTCTATACGAAGAATAAAATTACTTGTATTTTCCAGTTTAAGTGGCCGGGTAAGATTTAAGTATTATTTCCACGAAATGCGTTAGAGGGTGATTTATTGGATAAGGTATTATCGCACTACGGTGAGCAGATTAAGTTACAGCCCCTTACCAACGTGGGTATGGTTGGCCATGTGGATCACGGTAAAACAACCCTTGTAGAGGCGCTTACAGGAGTCTGGGCGGCTAGGCATTCAGAGGAATTAAAGCGTGGCATAACAATAAGGCTTGGATATGCTGATACTACAATTTATACTTGTCCCCACTGTCCCCCTCCCCAGAAATACCTTACCGAACCTATGTTAAAAGAAGGTAAGTGTCCCCATTGTGGCAGCGAAGTAAATTTTCTACGGAAAGTATCGTTCGTGGACGTACCGGGACATGAAATGTTGATGGCTATAATGTTGTCCGGAGCAACCCTAATGGATGGTGCAATACTTGTTATCGATGCGTCTCAACCTTGCCCACAACCCCAGACGCGGGAACATTTCATGGCACTCGATATAATAGGCATCCGCAACATCATTATAGTACAAAACAAGATAGATATTGTCCCGAAAGAAAAGATCATAGAAAACTATAAACAAATAAAGGATTTTGTTGCTGGAACGTGGGCAGAAAACGCGCCTATAGTGCCTGTCTCAGCATTACATAAGGTTAACATCGATGTCTTAGTAGAAGCTATGGAAAAATTTATTCCAACTCCTCTACGCGACCCTGCAAAACCCCCTAGAATGCTTATAGCCCGATCCTTTGATGTCAACAAGCCTGGGACTCCTCCTCAAGAGCTTGTAGGAGGGGTTATAGGAGGAAGCATCATACAGGGTAAATTTAAGGTTGGCGATGAAATAGAAATACGTCCAGGAGTATCGATAATAGAGCGTGACAAGAGGGGGCGCATCAAGAAAGTTGAGTATCAACCTCTCGTAACCGAAATAGCTAGTCTAAAATCAGGCGATAATCCTCTAAAGGAAGCTTACCCTGGAGGACTTATCGGCGTTGGAACATACCTTGATCCTTCCCTAACGAAGAACGATGCGTTAAGAGGAAATGTTGCAGGCAAGCCGGGGACACTGCCTCCCGTATGGGATGAGCTTGAGCTTAAAACCCATATACTTGAAAGGGTTGTAGGAACCCCTGAAATGCTGAAAGTTGAGCCAATAAAACTAGGAGAAAAATTGGCAATAAATGCGGGTACTGCAGCATCAGTGGGAATAGTTACAGATAGGAAGGGAGACCTTGTAAGAATAAAATTAGTCCTACCGGTATGTGTAGATAAAGGTGTACGAATAGCGATTAGCAGACAGGTCCATGGACGCTGGAGATTAATAGGATATGGTATACTAGTTTAAAAGCAGATAATTAACTAGAAGACTCGTTCTCTTCGGAAAGTAGATCGAAGATAAATTTTTAAAAACATGCTCCTATGAAGTTAAGGTTAATGTAGAGGTGTATATGATGGGTGAGAAATCAACCCCCGTGGTGCCTCCACCTCCCCCCTTAGTTAAAATACCACTCCTACGTCGATTTGGTGGAGTACCACCACGAGAATTAAAAATCGGTAGAGGGTATTCCATAGGCGAGATAAAGAAAGCTAACCTAAGTATTCAGGAGGCAAGACGTTTAGGGATATACGTTGATCAGCGCAGAAAGACGGTTTACGAAGATAATGTCAAAAGGTTAATGGAATGGCTTGAAAGGGTAAGAAACGGCGAAATAAAGCCTCCAGAACCCACTCTACCGAAAATTATTAAGGTAAAGAGAAAAAAGGGGAGGGCTTTCCGAGGATTGACTTCGGCAGGTAGGAGGTCGCGAGGACTTCTCCGAGTTGGATTAAGAGAGACCCATAAGTACAAGTGGAAGAGGAAACATAGGGAAAGAATGCTTAAGAAGCGTCATGAAGCGCGAAGAGCCAAAGGAGGCCACTAGTTCATTTAAATCTTTCTATAAACTCCAGTTTCCAGATATGTAAACGGATAACATAATATTTATTGTGGACATGATATTTTTTATCGAATATTATGCAGCCAAAAGAAAAAAATAATTCATCATGTTGTGAATGTGGAAGCAAAGATATTATGTGTATAATAAATGGGAAATACTATTGTTTCAAATGTGGTGCAAAAATAGTACGTGACCATGTAATGTATTATATAAAAATTCTTAAAGAACGCGGTTTAATAGCTGACTAATGTTAATTCTATTGTTTTATAAAATTTTCACTATTTTGTGGTGCAGGTTTTCTCCACTATTTTCTACTATGAAGAAACCTTCTATTTAATCGTATGTTGTAATCGCCCTAGTTAACTCATTTTTCACAGTTGGTAAAGCTCTGTAACCTGACAGTTCATAGTTTTTGTTTTTGATGAATATCCACACGTTTTCTTTGTCACCTTATTTTATTTAGGAAAAAGGTATAATATTAAATATTTAGTGCCGAAAATTTATATAAGATACTAAGGGTTTATTGTGGCGAGAAACACTCTGCTCTAGCGGTGAAAAAAGATATGTCAGTGAAGGAGAGGGGAGAAAGTCCTTTAAAACTTTTAGTGAAGTCGATAAACAACAATATTCTCGTAAAATTAAAGGATGGAAGCGAGTTAACAGGAGTTCTTGAGCAATGCGATCCCACAATGAACATTGTATTAGATGAGGCGAAAGAAATAAGCGAGAATAACGGTGAACTGCTAGTAAACTACGGTAAAGTGTTTATACGTGGCAGTAATATACTATTCATAGCTGTAGACTCGGAGAAGGTGGTCTTTGAATAACTCCCAGTAATATTTAACGCATAATTTATAGCAAAGGTTATAAATTGAACGATGTAAGAGTGTCCGGTGATGCAATGAACCCAAATGTATTTGTCGAGCATTTGTCCGGGCCTTCTATGGAAGAAAAAAGCGTTGAATTTGTGGAAAGAAAAGGTCTAGGACATCCGGATTACATTGCTGACGCAGTTGCCGAATCCGTTAGCATTGAGCTATCAAACTGGTATAAGGAAAGGTTTGGGCAAATACTACATCATAACGTCGACAAGGTTCTTGTGGTCGGGGGACAGGCTTGGAGGATGTTCGGAAAGGGAATGGTTTTACATCCTATAACAATCATAGTTGCTGGAAGGGTCACCACAGAGGTTAAAAAGCCGGGAGGGGTAGAGCAGGTTCCTGTGGGAAGATTAATTCTTTCAGCCGCGAAAAAGTGGTTAAAAAACAACTTTAGGTACCTGGATGTGGAAAACCATGTGATCGTAGACTATAAAATCGGTAAAGGATCAGCTGAACTAGCCAGGCTTGTGGAAACCGAGGTTCCATTGGCTAATGATACATCGCTTGGAACAGGATATGCGCCCCTAACTGAAACAGAAAGATTGGTCTTTGAAGCCGAAAGACTACTTAATTCTAAATCCTTCAAAGAAAAGTATCCTTTCGTCGGGGAAGATGTAAAAATAATGGGTCTACGCGTCAACGACAGGATAAAGTTAACTGTAGCAGTAGCTATCATAGCCCAAGAGGTTTCAAGTCTAGAGGAGTATGCTTATGCAAAAGAGGTGGTTAAAGAAGAAGTTTTGAAGCTCGCAGATAAGATAAGTGAAAGAGAAGTGGATGTGCAGGTAAACACAGCAGATGACATGAAAGACCTTTCAGGCGAAAAGGTTTATCTAGTTGTTACTGGAACTTCCGCTGAACATGGTGATGACGGTGCTACCGGTAGAGGTAACAGGGTCAATGGTTTAATAACACCTTTCCGCCCTATGTCGCTGGAGGCTACTGCTGGCAAAAATCCGGTCAGCCATGTAGGTAAAGTATATAACGTCTTCGCGTCCAGGCTGGCGTCGCGAATATATGGAGAAGTGAATGGGTTAAAGGAAGTATATGTGACGATATTAAGTCAGATAGGTAAGCCCATTAATGAGCCGCAGTCATTAACAGTATCGGTGATTCCAGAGAACGGAGCGGGCTTCAACACCATTTCATATGAGGCCCGTGAAATAGCCATAGAAGAGCTGGAGAAAATCCGGAAAATAACGGATCTTATAGTAAGCGGAAAAGTATTACTTTTCTAAAAACTAAATAAATCGTTTTAGTTTTCTTCTTTCTCTATATTCTTCAAGTATTTTCTCTAATTCCCGTTGGCTCCTTAGTATGTACTTTTTCTTTAGTTCGCTTCTCTTCTCCTTTATGATTGATTCAAGCACATTTCGACGCACATAATATTTTCCATCTACTTCCGATACCTTGGCCTCCTCTAGACTTATTGTTGGTATGTTATATAACTCCAATTTCCTTGACAAGGGCTCCACTATTCCCGGAGGAGCTAAGACAGCTTTAGGATGTATGTTAATGATTTCATCTATGATGGATTCATCTATTTTCTCGACGAAAATTGTTAGGGTACGGGATGTTTTGTTCTTGCCTTCAATTTCATCAAATTTAAAGATGTATTCTAGATTTCCTTTAACTGCATCTTCAAGGAGGTTTTTTAGTGTATCCACTTTTTCTCTTTCCTTATTCAACATCGATTGTAGTTTAGTGTTTTCCTTCCTCATTTTATCTATCTTAACTACCAGATGTCTAAAGAATCGTTCACGTATATAATCCGAGGCTCGTTTACCTAATAATTCCTCATATCTATTTTTAACATCCTTAATCTCCCTTTCTTTCTCCTCTAATCTTTTTTCCAGTTCCTCTATTTTTACTCGAAGTGTCTGTATCTCTTTTATCTTCTTTCTTAATTCTTCTTCAAGTTCCTCCCTTACTTGTCTACCTGTATCTGCTTTAGGGGGTTCCACTTTCCTATGGAGAACGGTTTTTTCGCTTGAAAGGGCCATATCTAATGCTTCTTTTACCGTTTTACCCTTTAAAATAAATGCTCTTGCATCTGCAAGGTTTACATTGAGTCCTCTTCTAGAAACCTCCTTTTCAAGCCTCATAAATTTATCTTCAAAGGAGGATAAGGCCTTTATTGCTGCGGCTAAGGCGTCTCTTTGATGGCTGTCCGCTACCTTGATTTTATATTTCTCGGAGTAGTCTTGTACGAGTCTACGTTTTTCTTCTATGCTTAAACTGTGTGGAGGATAGAAAAGTGTGGCATTGAAATAGGCTGCAATTTTCTTGGTGTAGGTTGGAGGCGGATTTACATCTGTTGCTATTAAAATCGGTTTGCCATATTGCATAAGGAACTTTATTAACGTGTTTCTTCCAAGGTTGCGTGAAGTCATTAAAGAAAGTAGCTGCCCTTTCACCGTTAATACTGCTACGCCTGTGCTTATACCTGGATCTAAGCCAACAATAATGTGGTTAAGTGGGGGTTTGGTGAGACGTTCATGTGCACCATATGAGGATTTAAGGGGTATGAACTCTATTTCGCCCTTTAATAGGGGTCTTATAGATACTTTAACGTCGTGGCCTCTCCTCTGTTTAACAACTCCACGAAGCTTGTCACGTGGAGCATATACTATGAAAACCCCGTTCTTTAACCCTCCCTCCGTTTTTCTAACATAGAGATCGTATTCTATTCCTGCAGCCTTAAGGGATTCCTCGATCTTCCTTGTAGTTCTTAACACCATTTGGCTGAGGTATCGCTGGTATCTTCTTGAACTAGAGCCTCCGGCACCGAATACACGCCCAGGAGAGACAACGATTTTTGTCTCGTTTTCATTTACTGAGACAAATGATCCTACACCACGTTCAGCCAATCTAGCTGCAATCTCAGCTGTTTGAATAGGGTTAAGTTTAGATACATTCTCCTGTAGAAGTCCTATCTTCTTGGCTATGTGGAGAAGTGGTTCATCGCCCTCTGGCTTTCGAGTCACCTGAACAACACGGGTGTAAAGAGAAAGATAACTTAAAATTCTCACCAACTTTGCTTTATCTTCGTGCAACTCGAAAATGTTGTCGATAGCTAGCATTTGGGGTTTCTCCTTTTTTACTAAACGAAGTAAGCCCATTAGACTTATTTTATCTATAGTTTTTAGAACATTATTGTCACTTAATATGACTAGAGCAAAGTACCTTTTCATGCCTCCCTCGCTACGTTGGGTTGGAATTATATCTATACCGAATATTTTTTGCAGAGGATCCGCCCCCAATACTTTAATGCTTACTATATAGCCGGTAATTGATTAGTTTTACTTTACCATAATATTTAAGGAGGCATTTTAAATGGAATAAGGTAGTTTGTAAACTAACCTCTTAACATGGAATATATTATCATATAATTGATTCCCTTTCACCAGTAACGTATTTAAATATTTTTTCTACATCTACCCCTACTCTATATTTTCTCCTAAAGAACTTACATATGTTTTCCAGATCTCTTCTTAAATAAAAACTAGCTAAGGGATGTATTGACGAAATCCATTGCGGCCAATCTATAATTAATATCTCATTGGAGGAGGGGTCCACCAAAACGTTATACTCGCTTAGATCTCCGTGTATTACTCCAGCTTCCAGGAAAGAACGGCGAACATTATCTACGATATTCGCAAAGATTTCCATTGGGTTCTCTAAGGGGGGTACATGGAAGAGGGGGATTCCGTCAAAAAAGCCCATTACTACTGCATGTCTATTATGGAAGATGGGTCTAGGTACCTTTACGGAATTCGAATACAGTAGACGTAAAGCCTCGTACTCCTTTTCCGCTGCAAGACGGGAGTAATAGAGCCATGAAATGTGTCTCCTATCTCCTGCATAGTCACGTAGTTTCCTAAGTTGACGGAAACTTGTTCTACCCAGCCTATGAAACTTAAGTATGACATTCTCCCCGGAGGTCGAGATGGCTTTATGGACATCAGCCTCCTTACCTATACCTAAGGGAGCCACATCAACTGCCTTTATCACATGGTTTCGCACCAGGAAATCGAGTGCTAGACAATCGTATCCCCTACTGGTCAAGATGAAACCCATGTAAGGGCCTTTTTGCCTCATTACTAGGCCGAGGTCATCCAGTTTTCTAAGAGCTCTAAACGTGAATTCTTCATCATATTTAATGTATCTACAAATCGCATCCAAGGGAACATATTCATAAGATGACATGTGCTTTTCAATGGCTTGCAGTATCTTTATATCTACTGGTGACAATAACTTGTAAGCCTCAACAGATAACTTTAAACCCATCCTCCTAATCCATAATTTCATTCTACAACATAGTTTTTATTTCTATTTGAAACACGATGCCAGAAGAAAAATATAGCCCGGTGAAAATAACTAAATGAGTAAAGAGACCGTGATGATACAGCTCGCAACTGAAACATGATGTGGTTCTCGATCTCTGATGATCAATAGAACTCCTATCCCTTTAGCATGCTTTCCACTATTCTTAGTAGATCTTGGGGTGTTAACGGCTTTTCAATGCTCACTAAATAATGGAAACCATCTTTGATAAAATATGCTAAATGTAGTGGACGCTCCCCCAGAACCTTTTCAACCTCCCAAAAGCCAGTGCTTGCATTTGTCGCCAGCACAACCCAAGTGCTGTCTATCTTTAGAATTCTCCCTCTATGGGGCGCCATTAGAAGCATTTCTGGTGGAGCATCTATGCGGGTAACCTCTATACTCACGTTCGCAAACATAAACTCTTTTTCAGGTACCATAAATCTATCACTGAAACATATTACAATAACAGGGCCTATGAAAACCGAGGCATACTTCATTCTTTCAGGAAGCCATCTCGGGAATAGCGGAAGATTCCCGTTAAAGATCTTTAAAATCTCTTCAACACCCTTTGCCAAGGAAAATCTCTTAAAAGGCGGTATGAAGACTCCTCTGACACCCTTAGGGAACTTCGGGTTTATTTCGACGACTTCTCCCTCTTTACCCTCGTATATAAAATCCTCTATTCTATCCAATATATTGGTACTATATTCTTTATCTACTATTGTTTTTCCATCACTTTCATGATTTAGGAAGGCATATATAAGGGAGGAGGTTATGATGAAGGAAACTAACACCGACACCAACACTAGCACCTTCACCTTTGTATTCATACTAACCACCTCCACTAGCATAATATTCTACATCGCTTATCTCCGTGATTTCATAAGTAAATCAACATACGGTACATGAGTCTCCCATGGAACGGGGCAGAAACATTAGATTATAGCTTTCTGTATCATAGTGTGTCTTTCTATGCCTTTGTTGTTGAGTGAGTTGAAGCTCATGAATCTTATAAGCTTCTGTAGCTCATGAATCTATTGGTGCCTCTCGGGTGGGTGAGGGGAGCACAGCTCCCGTAGCTTGCCCGAGGGAGACCGTGATGAACCTAACCGTGTCCGACACAATACAAATTGATAAATGAAGACACGGTTTAGGTGAACGGTTTGAACCATAAGATAAATAATATCCCAGCGCTTTGAAATGGCTTCCATCAATGGCTATAAGAGACGTTGTTGTCTCTACAGATGCCTGTTCATCTACGGGGAAAATAGGGTCGCTGGCATCGGCGTAGACGAGGCTTCCATCAATATAAAATTCCCAGACAAGAGACGGATTAAGTACAATTGCATATCTATGCCATGTTCCAGGGTTAGGACCGGGGCTTATAAAATGAAGCCAGTATTCGTAATAATCGTACTTTTCACAGTAATAAATAAGGTTATAATCTGTATCATAACCTTAGTATATCCCACCTGAACCCAATAAAGAGGTCTATATGATAATATCACAGTTACCCATTCTGCTATAAAATTTTCTCCGGGTATAGAAGGATCAATTGTGTAGATTTTCCCATATACTTCTTTACGGGAACAACTTTCCTTTTCTTCTGCATAATGGTAATACCCTGCATACAATCGTTCCCCGCTGATTCCTTTGCCCGTGACCAAAATTATTAACGTGACTACGGGTAATGAGAGAATAAATATAGTGAATAGGGTTTTAAATTTACCCTTGATAAATCTTTTTAATGTTTTTAGCATTTTTCGTATAATTAACATGTTCATCTAATATAAATTTTATGTTTTACGCATGTAAAATTTAGCTGATAAACTGTCTCTTGTATGCTACTGGAAGAAGTCTAGTAGACCTCTTGTCGGCTTCTTGATTTTGATTGTTGTTATTTTTCCTGTGGCTAGTAGGGATACATTATAGATCGAGGTACCGTTTATCCTGGTCATGGTTACTTTGGATCTATGGGCATGTGCGTGAATGGCTATCTCGACGCCGTATTTTTTGAGTAGTTTTTCCATACGGGTGGATCCCAGTTCGGGCCATGTTTTCTCTCTTTCCCCTTTAAGGGTTTTATATGTAACACTGTAATGTGACACTAATATTATTAGGTCGCATTTTTTCCTAAAGGTGCTGACCACGTTTTCCAGTTTCCGTAATCTTTGTGAATATTTTTCCCGTATATTTGGGATGTTTTTTCTCTGCCAAAAGGTTGGTCTATCTAGTATACCGCGTGTTCCTATGATGCCTATTTTAAAGCCATCTACTGTAAACATTATTCCCGTGTCTCTAAGCCATTCTATTTCATCACTGTAGTTGGAAATTATTTTTTCTTCGAGTGTTTCGTACTCCTCGTTTCCGAAGACTGCAAGTATTTTTCCATCAAAGTATTTTCTCGTAATGTTTATTACATGTGAATATTCGTTGACCGAGCCTTTAAATATCATATCACCTGCAAATATAAGTATATTTATTTTACTCCAATCAACTGATGATACCAGGTTTTTATATAAATTGAGGTATTTCGGCGAATGGACGTCTCCTATAGCCGCTATATTCAATAAATGTTCTTTCATTTCGAAAGTAAAATTATTTAAACACATATTAAAGGGATTATCGTCCATGAGGGAGTGTACATGGATTTCAAGGCTGTAGCCTTCGATGTGGATGGTGTCATAACGGATATCGAGAGCATTTGGAGGTTTATTCACCAGGAGTTAAACACGTTAAAGATTGCTGAAAAAAATGCGAAGTTATATTACTCGGGTAAAATAACGTACGAAGAATGGGCTTTACTGGATGCAGGTTTATGGAAGGGTGTATCCTACGAGAAAATGGCTAATATAGTAAGGAAAATCCCGTTGAAAGATGGTTTAAAAGAGTTAACCAGTTTCCTTAAAGCCCGTGGACTAAGGATCTTCGCCATAAGTGCTGGACTTGATCTTCTTCGAGAACCGCTTTACCGTGAAGCTTTCTTCGACGAGTTTCTGGCAAACAAGCTTATCATAAAGAATGGAAAAGTTACGGGAGAAGTTGAAGTCCACGTTACCGTTGAAAATAAAGGTGAAATACTCGAAAAACTATGCTTAAAATACGGTTTCTCCCCTATCCATGTAATAGCGGTCGGTGACAGTGAGGTAGACATACCAATGTTTAGGAAAGCTGGGCTTAGCATCGCCTTTAATCCGAATAAACTGGAGGTCGCAAAGGAGGCTGATGTAGCGTTATATGGTGATCTCATAAAACTCCTTGCTTTCTTCAGGAAGATTCTCTAGAGTTTTGTTTCTTCAATCTTCAGCTGGTATATTCATTCGCGTATCTTCCTTCACTGTTTTTAGAACAGAGAGTACCTCTATTTCGTTTACACCTGGAATGCCTCCTATCTTATTCATTACCGCTACAAGATCCTTTACATCACGTGTTATTATCTTTAATAGTAGGTTGTACCTTCCCGTTGTCCAGTGAATTTCATAAATACATGGGATTTTCTTTAGCTCTTCTTCAATGCTTTTATCCCTTCCAGGTGTAGCCTTCAATCCTAAGAATGCTTTCACAGTTAAACCGATTTTCTCTGGGTCCACGATTGCACGGAAGCCGCGGATAACACCGATTTTAAGCAACCTTTTAATTCTTAGATGTACAGTTGCCTCGCTTATACCTATCTCCTCGGAAATTTTAGTATAAGGGGTTTTCGCATCCTGTTGTAGGATCAAAAGTAGTTTCTTATCTATATCATCAAGTGAAGCGGATTCATCAACACTCATTTCCACCATCTCTTAAATCATATCTTTGCATCAAAATGACAGGTATATAAATTTTAAATTTCTGGAAAACGTTCAGCGAGCATCCGGTATTTCATTCACTCAACCTAGTTTTTATCATCATCACCTAAACATATTTCATCTTCGATAACCTATTGTATACCAGTTAATTAATGTATAGTGGTAGTATGAGCTATGGGCGTGAAGACCCTTAAAAAGAAGAACTACGCAAAGAAAAGGCTTTTTCACATTAATATACATGGACAAAGCATTAAAGACATGTCGTATAATGCTGTGGTTTTAATCGAAGAGATTCTGGAAAAAATGAAGTATCTTATGAGAGAAAACATTAGTATAGGTTTTGACCCCGTAGCAATAGGCTTATTTGAGGAGTTTACCCCTGAAACATGGCGGGAATTCAAAGGAATTTTGAATAACCAGTATGGTAAAAACTTCACGATGAGTTTTTCGTTTAATCCTTTCTGGGATCTATATTTTTCGCTTGGGAGAGACATAGTAAGCACGGTTATCGACGTTAATCTAAGTTTCTTTTTTGAGAAATTTTTAGATGAAATCCGTAGAGTGGAAAATATTCTTCTTACGGTAGGGGCAACCAGCAACACTCAATTTCAGGAGTTAACCTCTATCATAGCCTTAAACATCGAAAAAATGAAGAAAGAATACGATGTTTCAGGAGACTTTAATAAAATTATATTGTCTTTCCTACAGCAACATTATAGCGGTGGAAAGCCGTGTGGACAAGTTTTTCCCGACTTACATGTGAAAAACATTTACCCTCTTTTCTATACGGTTTACCTAGATTTAGATGACTTTCCTACTAGTGTATTGAAGGAGATCCTAGAAAAATATGAATCTGTTTACTCAGTTATCTATCTCTCAGATGACGAGAGAAAGTTGGAAAAACAAGTACATAAACTAGATTTTCTTTTGGAGGTTTTACCCTCGCTAAACATTGTTCACCCAAGTTCTTTAATTAGTAATGCTGATTTTCGGGCAAAGGGGGCTAATCCAGCCATCGATCTTCTTAACTTAAACGGGGTTAAGGTTGTTTCCTCGGTTCCTGTAGACTATGTTGCTTGGTTGAATGGCTTCATAGATAAAGGACAGTCCAAAAACTTCTTCTTTATGGTCGTCAAGAAGTGTGGAGACCGAACGCATCTTAGAATATTATCTTCAGCATGGAAAGTTCTCTTAAACTATATGAGGATAGAGGTAGCCCGTAGAATTAATGAAGAAATTTTGTACATCCTCTCCAAGGATGTACATGGTGCTGAGTCCCATGAGTTTTTAAAGAAGTTAATTAAATCCAGTGTGAAAATACTTTTAGATCCACGGCTAAACAGCCTCAATGTAAAAATGGATTTCTGGAAGAAAACCTGTTTACAGGCTTTCCGTCTAGCATGTTTAGAGGCCTTCAACTTGAAGTTTTCCCAACCCGTATTGATAGAAGACGAAAATGTCCAGAAATACATTGAAATCACCGTAAAGGCGCTTCAGACCCTTATAAACTACTACACGAAAATCGGCAGGAAAACGGATGCCGGAAGAATAGCCTCAATCTACAAAACGGTGTTATTAAACTTCTGTAAAAACGATTTCTGGAAGAAAGTTGTGGAAAAGTATGACTTTGACTGGAAATCACTAGCCCATTATTTGGCATCGAAAATCTCACGTAATGGAGGAAATGTAGATTCATATCTTACACGGAGTATTTCGGAAGATCATTACCTCGTGGCTTTAGATTTTTATTCGGTTGGATTAGGTGTCCCTGTTTCTCAACTCCATCCATTAGACGTTAATTCGATGCTGTTACCAATGTTCTTCCATCAATACTTCGACTTTCAACGTTATAATTACTTTTATAAAAGATTCTTTAAACAGGAGCTCTTTAAAAGCATAAACCCCTACGGGCTTCCAAAAACCCTTCCTGAACGCGTTTCCTTGCTTTCCCCCCTGAAGCTAGGTTAATTCTTATAATTCCAATTTACTACTCTAATTAAGAGCATGCAGGGGTAATAAAGTGACAGGTGAAGGAACTTTAAAGATCCTCCTGACAGGAAGACCGGGTATAGGTAAGACAACGGCCCTACTCAAAATAATCGAAGAATGTAAGAAGATGGGGCTAAAAATAGGGGGAATGGTAACTAAGGAAGTTAGAGAAGGTCCTTCGAGAACGGGTTTCGAGCTAATAGACATAGCTACTGGAAAGAAGGGGATTCTAGCTTCAATATATATTCTAGAGGGGCCGAGGGTCGGAAAATATAGAGTTGATTTACGTTCATTATCGGAACTCGGATCCATGTCGATAAAAAACGCTGTGCTACATGCCGATATAGTATTTATAGATGAAATAGGACCGATGGAACTTTTTTCAAGGGAGTTTCAGGAAGCTGTTTTATACGCCTTTGAGAGCCGTAAACCATTAGTAGGGACAGTACACAGGAAGGCTAAAAACTTCAAGTTCACGCGCTTTATCCTCGATAAATACAAACCACAGATCATCGAACTATCATACGAGAACCGTAACAAAGTTCCCTTGCTTGTGGTCAATTATATAAAAACATTATTTAAAAAATAATTTAAAAATAGTGCTTAAATAAACCAATCTAAGATCAGATGAAGAAGATGAATCATTTTTGGCTTAATGTTCATTAATTTAGCCTTTTTTAGTATGTTTTTCAAGGTTACTAGGTTAAACTCTTTGAGATACAATGTCAAGTACTGTTAACTTTTGTTGGCATGTTTACAATTTATGTTTTTATTAACTTCCAGTATCTTGTGGGGAAAGATCCGAAACTAGTCGATGCGCGATATACGTTGAATGTAACGTTGCTGTATCCCCATGCAAGAAAATGTATGGACATTGCAGTGTATCCTCCATACTGTATTCGAACATTCACCACCAAGGTTACTAACGCCGCCACCGGGTTTATTTTTCCAGCTGCCTCTAGAACCCCTATAAACCAGCCTGCATCCACAGCAACATTATAGGTTGAATGCGATAGGCTATATTCCTCGTACATTGTGGGGCTTCCAGGCTCATACCCCCTCCCAGTAACCGTTTCTATTATGTTATAGCTGACTTTAGCCGACAAGCCTTTCACGCTCGAAAGAGTATCTGGTTGAAAGTTCTTCCAGTAAACATAATAATAGTGCTTCTCTATGTATCCCTCCCTTTCGTCTGGGATATATTGAACCCAATGCTCAAACCTATATGTAGCCACCATGCTAATGTACTTCACATCGTTGGCTGATTCTATGGCCGCACCTCGACTAGTCGAGCCCTGCAAACCTATATACCCACCTATATCCCATCTCATAACCTCAAAGCTAAAAACATCCACCGAAACCTGAAGAGTTCTAGAAGACTCGTAGTATATTGACGCCACCGCACGGCTATAGGAATCCGTTTCAACCCTAACCAGGTTCACCCGTCCAGCTTCCTCATGCGAGTCCGCCAGCTCCGAGCCAGGGCCCGGAGGATACTGTTGAAGCGAAAAATCTTTTTCTCTTTCGCTTAAGGAAATGATCCTATTCGAGCTTATCCTCGGTTTTCCACTCTTCATCTTGTCTACTGCATCCAGTGTTATCTCTTTGAAGCCCCCTAAAATATATGGTTTAAACTCGCTCCAATCCAATGTAAAGGCGTAGACCTTGAAGAATCCACCTTTAGTGTACACCGTTAAAATAAAGGATGGTGTTGCCCGGCACCCTGCCGAAGAATATACATTATCCCAGATGTTTTTCAGCCCAGCTACAGGTATACTGAAGTCCACAACGCCGGAAAGGGTTTCAGCTATATAAATAGTCCTGAAACCCTCCGGATAAAGGGCTTGTAGAAATATTATTGCAGGGGACTCCACACCTCTCTCAAGAACCCTAACCCTAAGGATAAAATCGCCTGAACCAAACAACCCTAAAACAGCGAACAAGTATAGACTAGATGCAAATAGTAGATAGAAGAAAATAAGCGAAAAAACAATTTTCAGCTTAACAGACATATCATACATCCCCTTACTATAATTACGGTGAACATGTTAATAAATCTTTTTAAATAAATAAAGGTAAAATACTTTGGCCAGGAACTTGCTTATCAAAGCTTTCAGCCCGAAGTTTCATGGAGAAATCTGATTTATTTCAGGTAAGTTAGCTTTAATATTACTGGCCATATTATTGGTAACCCTTAAAATCTTCTAATGTTATGATATTGTAATCTTCATTCATCTGCTCAACAAGATTTTTTAGGGTATCCCTTTCTATGAATCTTCTATCTAACAAAAATATTGTTGCTTTATCCCTCTTTGAACGCAGACTTCTTCCAATCGCCTGCAGAATCTTGATCGTAGCCGGGGCTTCAAAGACGCTTTCCCAGGCTTTCCTGGGATCCCTAGTCAATTTGTTCATTTCCTTTATCATTTCCTCTGTGAGTGGGGAGGGTTCAGGATAGGGTACACCTACTATAACTACAGTATTTATGAGGCTTTTCGAATCCTCTACAATTTCTATTCCTTCCGTCAATTTACCCCCAGCTACAGCCAATAAAACTATAGTCTCTGCACCCCTTCTACGCAACCCCTTAATCTTCCTTACAATACCCTCTATACGGGTGTTCTCTCTTTCAATTATAACCGTCTTTAAGCCGCGTAGCAATAATAGTTTAAGTAATTTACGTAGAAGGTTGTAGGAGGGGGCTACAACCAGTACGATGTTACGGGCTAGCCGACTTATATTGTAAATGTAGTCGGCGTATTTCTCAAACATGTGTTCGCTTCTTTCCTCAAACTTGGTGGTTACATCCTTTGCCACGAAGATCTCTGTAGCCTCCTTAACTCTACCTTCAACCCTGTACTCCACGGTACTTTCTCGCCTCAACCCCAGCATAAGCTCGAGATATTCCCTTAATGGCAGTGTTCCGCTCATGAGGATTACGCTCCACGGCTTTGAGAAAATTTTCCCAACCCTGACAGATGGGTTTATACACTGATATACAAGGGCGGTTACAGGGGTCTTCGAAACATATAATATGTACCCCTGCATCCTCGTTTTAAGAACATTGCTTAAACACCTATACACGTATAGAAGGTAGGAGCGTCCAGTATTTCTCCTCGCTATGTAACGCAGGTATGCAGCGTTCACCTCACTTCTAAACCTTGAGATATCGTCTGCAAACACTATCAACTCGCCGAAATTTCTCACTATTTTTATTTCGTTGTTCATCGTAGATGCAAGGCTTTTAATCCATTTTTCCAGCAGATTCATCAGTGAGATAAATTCTCTAGAGATTTCCCTGCTCATGAACTTTGATGCTTCTCTAGAAGCCATCTTCAGGTCGAAAACTGATAGACGGAAAGAAAATGTGTTCATAAGGTATTCGGGTAGGTTATGCGCCTCGTCGACTATCAATATTGAGTCTTCAAGTCTTTTGTTTATAGAATGGAGGAAAACCTTCCTGATGTCTTCTTTAAAGATGTAGGGGTAGGTGCCTATAATTACGTTCGAGTCCCTGCTTAGGCAACGCATAGCCTCGTAAGGGCATATCCCATTGGACAAAATTTTGTCATAGGCTTCCTCGAGGCTCCTGGAGTTGAAAAACAGTTCAGCTACCTTACTGTATATTTTTTCGCAGTCTTCTGGAAAGAATCGACAGATACCTCTATCTCTAAACATCTTACATCTAAGTAGGAACTCCTCGTAATCGAGGATCCTGAATTCCTTGAATGCACACACGTCCCTCTTGTTCTGGAATACGGAAAACCATATGTCGACACCAACCTTAGCCCTAAGATTGGTCAGCTCTGTGAAGGGGGCCTGAGCCTCGTTTTTTGTTCGAACAAGATAAATTATGTCCTTCTCTTCCTCAACCCCCTTTTTGAAAGCGGCTATTAGAGTTGGAATAGTTTTCCCAAAGCCTGTAGGAGCTTCGATAAGTAATGTTCTTCCTTCCCCCAGGTTAGAGTATATAAATTCAGCTAGCTCGTATTGTCCCTTCCTCCATCTAGGATACGGTAAAAGTTTATCTAGATCCACTTCTCTTCTCGCAGTCATTTAACCCAGCTTCCAGCAATTCTTCAAAATAATAAAGGGTGTGTCCCATACCTTTGTAGTACCCTTTCCCTTAAGAATATTTCTCATTCGACCTCTTCACCGCTTCGCCCTAAAAGGCGAGGCTTTCAGTTGGAGCTATAGATTTCAGAGCTTAAGCCCCTTTTTTCTTTCAAGATATTTTAAGCATTTAGCTGGTGAAAGTGGCTTATACTCGAGCTTCAATGTTTTAAGCAACTGTAGTCCTCTTTTAGTTATACGGGGGGAGGCAAGGATCCCCCGTATCTCTGTAACACCTAGCTCTTTCTTTAAACTATCTACATATTTCTTTAATTGTAATACTGCATCCATCGAAGATGTTCCGCTTTTAAGCTCCACTACTGTTAGACGCCCCTGAGAGTCCACACCAAAGACATCTATAAAACCTGGCCTAACTTTCCGCTCTGTTCTAAGGACCTTAAACCCCTCCTCTATCAGGGACGGGAACATTTCAATAGCCTTCTTCATATCTTCTTCTCTACCATACATAGTGAATGTACCTATATCCTTTAGCCTATAGCATCCCAGAACCTTCAGATCAAAAATATGGATTTCGACCACCTCGTTTACACTTTTCCTAACGCTTTTTACAAGAAGATGGTTATCGGTGAGGCGTGTGGAAATCACGGTGTCCGGCGGCTGCCAGTTAACGGGTTCATAGCCTTTATCTCTATGTATGAGAAGCGAGCCATCAGGCTTGATTACAATAAGTCTTTCTCCACGAGAAAGATAAGAACGAGCACGGCCCCGATAGGAAACTTCACAGTCGGCAATAAAGAACACAAGCATCTTGCCCGCGAGTCCTTTTCGAAGGAACCTGTATGCCTCTTTAAGCGGGGGATTATCCAGTAAAATATGATTGCCTTCCATTCCCCCAACCTTACTCATTTTCTTCACGGCAAACTAGTATAATATCCTTTACCGTAGGAACATCCATTCTGCAAGAGATCTTAAATCCACAGTCATTAACTATTTTCTCTATATTTTCGCTGGATAAGAGACTTTTTCTTAGAACTCCAAGTACCAGGATACCGCTTCTCAAAACATCCTTGACTTCATTGAGGAACGTGTATAGGGTTTCGGCATCATCTATCACCGTTATAGAGTAGGCAAAATCTAGAGAGTTGGGTCGTAGGGGCAGAAGACATATATCTCCCGCGATCAACTCAACTGCCTCGTTTTTCTTCTCCTTAGCTTTACTCAGCATACCAATGGATGCATCAATCCCCACAACCATCTCCACGTTTCTGTTTCGCGCTAGTTCAACTAGATATAGCCCTGTGCCGCATCCAAAGTCCCCTATCCTGCCTCTTGGAGAAACCCTCCTTGAAATTACCCGATACTTTGCTACCTGCTCTTCCCCGTAAAGCTTCTCATATACGCTGGAAAGCTTATTGTAGTACTCTATTATCTGTAGCCTTCTCTTCCTCTGCATATATTCTAAGACACTAACTCATCAACGAAAAATTAACTTATATGTTTCCAGGTTGTGGACTCAAGCTTTAAAAACTCTTCCTAAATATCTAGATTGAAAAATACGATAGGAAGAAATATTAATTTTAAAAGAAAGAGGTGTAAAGGCCTGTCAACGGGCGCTCGACGCCTTCGAGAAAGCCGACTACGACTGGACCATATTTTTGCTTGAACAGGCTTTACAGTTGCTTATTAAGTACTTTCTTGCACTGAAGATAGGCTGCTTTCCTAGAACACATAGCTTAATAAGACTTATAGAGGAGGCTGGACAGCTGGAACCTGAGTTAGTTGAATACTTAACTGAGAACAGGGATGCGTTAATGCTCTTGGAAGACGCCTTGTGAAACAGTTTCACTTTTCATAGACATTAATAGACTTTCGTAGGCTTAGGTACCTGAGTGCTAACAGATAAGCCGATGTCGTGGAGTTTCTTAGCTAAAGGTGAGGCATCAATGGACGTATAAGCTGGATTGACAAAGTGTATTTTCCGCTATATCTCGGAA
>QMRH01000008.1 GCA_003650675.1 Thermoprotei archaeon
AACCCTAACAAAAGGGTTATAGGCGAGACGGAACCAATGAAACCACACCACAATGAAACAAAATACATAGAATGATACAGATAGAGGAAACAGGGTCTCTTGTCTTTTCTTCGCTTAAATAAACAAGTAAACTCTGGATTCCTTCTTACTTTTCTGAAGCAAGGAATGTAAGAGAAGTCATTGAAGTGAAAAAGCCTACAAAGCTTTACGAGGGGATCTACTCTACTGGAGAGCTAGAGGGAATAGAACAATCCCTCTGTGTTGAAACGGGAAAAGGTATTGTAATCATAGCTGGATGTCTCATCCATGAATGGAGCATATTCTACAGGTAGCTTCTCAATTCGGTAAAGTTTATGGTATTATAGGAGGTTTGCATGGAACAAGACCTGAGTCCTTGAAGGACTTGAATTTAATCTGTCCTACACATCGCACTCAATATAAGTCAGAGATAAAGTTTCTTTACCCGGAGAGATATATTGAGGGAGGAGCAGGAAGAATAATTGAAATTAGATAAAAGGTCTTATCAATTTTGCGCTTCGCTTAACAGCGAATAAAAGAGGAAATCGAAAATTCCCCTAATTGTCATAGACTCTTTTCTTTTACTTGCAAAATATCGCCCGAAATTTACTTTATCCTATCTTAAAAAGAAACACTATTAAGCATGCTAGTTGCAGTAATAGCATGGTAGTAGTATGGCTGACTCTGATATCTTGAAAATAGTAAAAGAAGATATATTAAGAATATTAGCAGAGGAAAAAAGGGTATCACTAGATTCCATAAAAACAAAAGTTAAAGTTTCCTCTTTTTTTATATCTAAAGCACTTAAAGAGCTTGAGAGAAAAAAGTTAATAGAAACCGAGGGAAATTTTATTAAATTAACAGAAATTGGACAAAAAGAATCTGAAGATATTTTAAAAAAGCATCTCGTTCTTGAAGAATATTTTAAGAAAACCTTAGATGAAAGAGCAGCACATAGAAAAGCACATGTCCTTGAGCATTATGTCTCTGAAGAGGTTATCAGGAATATCAAAAAGTTGCATACGTTCGAAGAAAGAGGAATCCCTCTAACAGAGTTTAAATTACATACTGAGGGTTTAATCACTGATATCAATATATTAGACGATGGACTATTTGAAAGAATAGTTAGTATGGGGATATTTCCAGGAGAAGAAATAAAAATAGTAAATGAAATTCCGAATGGTATCGTTATTGAAGTAAAAAATAAAAAATTTGTTTTAGATAAAGATATAGTAAAAGAAATTAAAGTATTAAAAATTTAAAGGAGAACAAAATGGCTAAGTTTTTAAAAGAAAAATTGGAACTATTAAGAAATGCTGGTTTTTCAGAAAAGGCGATCAACTATTTAGAAAGCGATCATAATGTTGGTAAAATAGAGGGAGCAGATGCTATTGGAAGTTATACTGGTAAATGTGGAGACACTATAATAATGTATTTAAGAATTGAAGAGGGTATAATAAAAGATGCAAAATTTATATACACTGGTTGTGCTGGTGCAGGTTCTTCTGGTTCTGCAATAACTGAGTTAGCAAAAGGTAAAAGGCTTGAAGAGGCATTGAAGTTATCATTAAATGATGTGGTAGAACATTTAAAAGAAGGAGAAAAAGGTTTACCAAGACATAAGTATGACTGTGCGGAAATAGCTATAAATTCATTACGAGATGCGATCAGACAATATATAAAAAAGGTAAAATGTTAGAGATATGAACGATCTTAAAGTATTATTAATTGGGCAGCCAAATGTAGGGAAATCTTCTTTACTTAATGCATTGGTTGGGCCAAGAGCTACGGTATCCAATTACCCTGGAACTACAGTTGAAGTAACTAAAGCCAAAAAGAAAATTAGCAATATGGAAATTGAGTTTGTGGATACTCCAGGGATATACTCTATTTCTGATAGAAGCGAAGAAGAAAAAGTTGCTGAAAAAGCTTTATTTGAAGAAGATAAAGACGGGGTAATAGCAGTTGTTGATGCAACTTCTCTTGAAAGAAGTCTTTATATGGTCCTGCAGGTGCTAGAGGCTTATATACCTACCATTTTAGCTTTAAATTTTGTAGAAGATGCTAAAAAGAGGGGTATAGAAATTGATTGCGAAAAACTAGAGAAAATTCTTCGCATTCCTGTTGTTCCTATAAATCCTTTAACAAAGAAAGGAATAGATAAACTTGTAGATACAGTTTTAAAGATTAAAGAAATACCGAAGAAAACTTTCACTATTGAATATGATGATCATATAGAAAAGGCTATAGATAAAATATCATCACAGTTAAAGGAAACTTCTATGCCAAAGAGGTTTATAGCAATAAGGATTTTGGAAGGAGATAGAGATTTTTATAAATATTTGAAGGATGAGAGAGTGGTTGAAGATGTTAAAGAAGACTTAAAAGAGTATCCAGAAGTTGCGAAGGATATATCCATAACTAGATATGGTACAGCATCATTTATAGCAGAAAAGGTTACCCAGATAATTCCTTTAGAGAAAGGAGAAATTAGAAGAGAAAGAATTGAAGAGAAGATCGACCAGGTTCTCTTGCATAAAACCTGGGGCCCAATTATTACTGGCCTATTTTTTCTCGTAATCTTTGGGGTATTGCTACATCTTGGCAATTTGATACAAGAGGTTATTATGAGTTCGACCGAGAGTCTTTTTTCCTCTTTTGGTGCAGTAGAACATCCTATTATCGCTATGATATTAGCTCAAGGTTTAGCAGGGCTTGTAACAGGAGTTTCTATTGCTTTGCCATATGTATTCTTATTTTATCTACTTCTGGGATTACTGGAGGATGTAGGACTTCTTTCGAGGTTTATTGTTAATGCAGAAAGATTTTTGAGAAAACTAGGTTTGCCTGGAAAATCATTTATTCCTTTAGCATTAGGTTTTGGTTGCACCGCACCAGCAATTAGAGCTACCAGAGTCCTGTCATCTAAAAAAGAGCAATTTCATACTGCCTCACTATTTGCTTTTATACCTTGTTCCTCAAGAATTGCAATAATAATGGGGATAATTGGATTTTATGGAGGCATAAAATTAGCTTTTTCTGTTTTTGCTACTTTACTAGTTGCTGACTTGATTTGGGCTCTTGGAATAAAGAAAATTATTCACATAGAGAGAGAACCCCTACTTTTAGAATTACCTCCTTACAGGAAGCCTCTGGTTAAAAATGTTCTTGCTAAAAGCTGGATTAGGATGAGGGATTTTGTATACATAGTTATGCCCTTGTTAGTACTTGGAGGAATAGCTTATAGTATTTTAAAGATACTAGGTCTTGTTAATGTAATAATAGAGCCTCTTTCACCAATTGCTATCTGGCTGGGTTTGCCTATTATAACCCTTATTCCCTTGGTTTTCGGTTTCTTGCAGAAGGATCTAACTGGAGCGATGCTTATATCAGTCTTAGGTAGTAAAATATCACTAATATTAACTCCTATTCAAATATACACGTTTGGTGTAGCAGGCACTATGGGAATTCCATGCATAATTGCTTTAGGGATGCTCATTAGAGAATTCGGATTTAAAAAAGCAGTAGGTTTAACAATAATCTCAATAATTTATGGTCTTTTATTTGCTGGTCTGATTTGGAGAACAGTTTTATTTGCTGAAAATAGTGTAAAATTATTTTTCGGCTGGACTCCGTGAACTTCTACTAAAAGCTATTATCACCTGTGTACTAAGTTCGTATGCTCAACAATAGTCATTCTATCATCTGGATGTTGTCACTAGATATTACATATCCCTTCTAGCTTTTTCTTAACCATTATTTAGGTCAACTTAGAATTATATTTCTCATTCTAGGTTCTTAGGTATATCCTTTATTTCATCTATACTTTCTTTCGAAGAGCCTTGGGAAATATTGTTAGAATTATAAAAATGAATTCTTTATTCACTTTAATGGACAGAAAGTATCTTATTTATAAAGAATTCAGAAATACACCCTATTTAGCCTTGTACTACTATTTATTATTTTTAAATTTTAATCTTACTAAGTATGTATCCTAAGTTTTATTTTTAATGCTTAATAGGAATAGGTTCATATTACTAGAGCAACACTATTCTATTGATGGGCAAGGGAATCATTATGACTATTATAGCAATCATCACAGCTATAGTAGTAGGCATTGTATTAAGGGTAAGAAAGTACTAAAAATAAGACTGTTGGCATTCAGTATACGTACTATATATAGAATGTTAAGAATAAGCTTAAGGAATAGCGAATGGGTATGATGCCCTAGTGCTTATTGGTGGATCTGGAGTCTATGAAAGAGTTACTGGTAAAATAAGCGATCCGAGTATGCTCATTTTAGTGGAACTCTGTAAAATATTCTATCAAAAAGGTACTCAAAAGCTTTACGCGAAACCTTCCGAGTACTCGGATCGAGCGGTAAGCTAATAGTAAGGGAAAGCCTCGGTATCACTAGGTGGGATAGTTCCAAAGTTGAATCAACTATAGGTTTTACGGTAGACGAGCTCGTGCAAATTCATAAGTTCTGTGACATCTATATGAATAAAGAGGAGTTTCTCGAGCTAGCAGAGAAAAATAGTTTTTCTGTAAATGAAGTCCAAGACTTCGGTCGATTTTTCGTCGCCGTATTTAGTAAGCCGACCTAACTCGAGTGGTCGCTAAGTTGCTCCTAGGTCTTAGTAAATACATGTACATTGAGGGAGTTATTTGCCTTCAAGCTCTTCAAAACTCTTAGAACGGCATCTTCCTTGTTGTTTTTCTACTTCTCTCAGCCCGGAGCATTTTTCCTCTTTTTGAATAATAGAGGTTTAATAATGTCGCTAAAGCTCTCCTAATGTTTTTCATAAAAGAATGGGGTATGAAACGTTGAGATGTAGTTTTCTGTATTGTGGTGTGTCTTTCTATGTCTCTTAGTGCTATTAGGTGTGTTGACGCTGTATGTTTATCTAAGCCGTATTTCCTCGTAACCTCATCGTGCATCCCAGAATGCGCCATCCCCAAATAAAACTTTTAAGCCTAGAATATAATAAAATAACGATGACTACTAGGCTCCCGCAGCAAATACAGAATAACACACTCAGAAACATAAAACTACAGATGAGGTGAACGGTGAGGACGATGGATCTGTTTTCTTGTTTCAGCTGGAACATGAATTAAGGTTTGTCCAGAACAGTCAGAACACTTTTAATTATATCTACTATTCTCCTAGCGCTTTCCTTAATTTCTCTGGAAGGTTTACGGCCTATTTCCAGGGTTTTGGCTTGCGCCCCAAGTATGTATCCTTTCGGGTTTCCCATAACTTTAAGTAATAAAGGTAGGGGTATGGCGTGCGTGCTGTAAGAGACCATGTGTTTTAATGTTTTCTCGACCTCTGCAAATACTAGGTCTCCAGGATGAAGCCTTGCATCAACCGCATCAACAAATATTATAACTTTAGGTTTCCTGGAGGATATTTCATCTATAAAACTTTCAAGGGCGTTTTCTGCGTTAATCACATTGTCTTTAAATCCCTCTTTCTGCAACAATTCTGCGACGAGGGGTCCTAAGGCATCATCTCCCCGAAGAGGATTACCTATACAAACCACCATGATCTCGTTGCTGTGTATAGCATTCTTTTTAACCTCACTAAGCACTATTTCCTTAAGGTTTGTGCAGGGATTCATCGTGCTCCCTCCTTGAACTGCTAGATTTCTCTGATACTCCACCATCCTCTACGACTCCTGTAAATCCTTTTATCTCTTTTCGCTATCGCAAATTTTTCTTTCATTTCCCTAAAGAAACCTGTATCATAAATTATTAATCCGTTTTCCAGAGCATCGAAAAGGGCTATATGCCCTCTGTTGAACAGTTTTAATACCTCTTTTTCCGTGAATACTAGTGCATCTAGCTGGATTATGTTGTTCCAGAGCGAGTGGATCTTGTAAAACCTCTCGTGGAAACTTAGTTCCGTTTCCTTCAGTATTATTAATAAATCTATGTCGCTTTCCTTTAACTGCAGGTTCTTGGATCGCGAACCGAAAAGTACCACCGAGGAAACAGCTAAACGTTCTCTTTTAAGGATTTCAACAAACTTCTCTAACTGTTTTCTTATTTCTGTAGATGTTTTTCCGTCCATTTTAAAATCCTCCTGGCCCACATTAAACACAGCTTCCCCATTCTCCTTGAATATGTTTCATATGGGGGGCCACCAAGAGCTTCAGGATCAAGGGAAATCCTGTAATGTAAGTTTAGATCCAATGTATCCTCCCTTATATCTTCAACTTCTATCCCTTCATCTTGTAGGGCTGAAAGTAATTCGGGTAAAAAATGGGTTTTTGGAGGTAGTTCTCTGAGAAGAAACACTATAGCAGTCTTAAGGGCGTACTCTGCGGCTTGATGTGCATGGAATGCAGAGAAGTTATAGAAGCCTTCTTCCAAAAGCTTTTCCGATACTTCAAGGTTTTTTAACGCTTGTCTCCACAAGATTTTAACTAGCGCCGACTTCATCCTGTAGGCTACCATAATAAGTTTATTGAGAAGAATATAAAAAACAGTAGTTATAAATAAATACATGATGCTAAGGTTGGGTAGAAAAGGGCTAATAATTGCCCTGATTTCTATTCTTCTACTATTATCGAGCGTAAATTCCTTTGAGGAAAGCGAGTTAAAGGTAGTTGTAGTTGAAATTAAGGGGACGATAAATGAGGGAGCATACACCCTTATGTTAAGGGCTGTTAATCTCGTCTCTCAACTAAAAGCAGAGGAGCTCATAATAATCCTGGACACTTACGGAGGCTACCTTTATTCCATGGATAAAATAATCGAAGAGCTTTCAAAACTCAGTATCCCTAAAGTTACGTGGATTCCGCCCGGGGGTAAAGCTGTTTCGGCAGGAGCAATTATAGCGTTGAGTAGTGATTTAATATACGTGGGTGAGGGTGCCGTTGTAGGAGCCTGTCGCCCTTACCCTGAGGATGAGAAGGTCATAGCATATGTTAAGGCGCGTATCCGAAGTTTAGCCGAAAGAAAAAGCCTTAACGCCACTGTTATAGGTCTACTCGAGGAAATGGTTGAAAAGAATAGGTCCTTCACAGCTAGAGAAGCCGTGGAACTTGGGTTAGCAGAGGGGTATGTAAATGACTTGAAGGCCTTATTGAGCGCCAGGGGATTAAGCAACGCAGTTGTCTACACGGTGAAAGAGGATCTCTTCGTCGAGCTGGCGGCCGTTCTCTTCGATCCAGGGCTAGCCTTAGCAATGCTGGTGGTAGGGGTTTTACTCATACTGCTTGAAGTTAAGGCTACAGGCTTCCAGGGATGGGGCATACTTGGAGGAATATTGATTGCCATTTCACTCTATGTCATGGGGATTATAGGATGGAATATCATGACCCTAATACTAGTGTCCTTAGGGCTGGTGTCCCTTTTCATAGAGCTTAAGAAACCCGGTTTACAGGTTTTCGGTGCCGCAGGAATAGCTCTTCTACTCTTTGCAATACTTTTAGAGTATCTTAGACAACCTTACATAAACCTGTGGAACTATGCTCCACCAGTAATGGTATTCACCGGGGCTGTATCGATCCTCCTACTGTTTATAATATACAAGGCTGGGGAAGCCATTAAACTCAAGAAACCAGACTATAGAGAGAAACTTCTTGGGAAAGAAGGTTACGCCAAAACAGTTATAAAGCCTGGGGAAAGGGGCGTAGTTTACATGGAGGGGGAGGAATGGACTGCTGTGTCGGACAGATTAATAGAAAAAGGGGATAAAGTAAGGGTTATTAATGTAGAGGGACTCACTCTCATAGTAGAAAAAATAAACAACCACCAAACATAAATATACTGGTGAAAAACATGCTTTGGGCGATCCTACTTCAGGGCTTATTTCAGTTGATCCTTTTGCTGGTTTTCCTCCTATTCATTTTAGCCATAGTTTTAACCTATGTTAAAATAATCCCGGAATACCAGAGATTAGTGGTATTTCGGCTTGGTAGAGCCATAGCCATTAAAGGTCCTGGACTAGTTGTCCTGGTACCTTTCATCGATAAGGGATTAATAGTGGATTTAAGGGAGCAATTCATAGAGGTATCTCGTCAAACGTGCATAACCAAGGATAATGCCCCGGTTGACATAGACTTCCTCATATACTTTAAAGTCGTAGACCCGATGAAAAGCATTCTAGAAATACGGGACTTTAAGGGGGCGGCTATAGGTATAGCCACCACAACCCTGAGAGCTGTGGTTGGAGACATAGAGCTAGACCATGTTCTAGCTAAAAGAGAATACATAAACGAGGTTCTACGGGCTAAGCTAGATGAAGTAACGGCAAGATGGGGGGTCAAAGTAACTGCAGTTGAAATAAGGGAAATCCTGCCTCCACGGGATGTTCAGGAGGCTATGATTAAACAGATGGCTGCTGAACGTAACAGGAGAGCCATGGTGACGGAGGCCGAAGGCAAGAGGGAATCCACAATCCGTGTGGCGGAGGGAGATAAAATATCGGCTATCCTAAGGGCTGAAGGGGAAAAGCAGGCCACTATTCTCCGTGCCGAAGGTTTATCAACGTACCTAAATATGGTGAATGATGTAGCCATGAAACTCGATTCTAAAACGCTCCTCCTACAGTATTTTGAAGCATTAAGGGAAATAGCTAGATCTCCTTCAACAAAGATAGTTCTACCGATGGAGGTGTTTAAACTACTGGCACCTCTAGAAAAAATAAGTAAGTTAATTGAATCAAAAAGCGAAGAGGAAGAAAAATAGGAATTTAAAATTAAAAAGTTATTTTTATAATTTCTCCGGGCTGTGGTGCATACACCTTTGTCTCGGGGAGTCCCTCCTTCACTAAACTCTCAAACTCCTTATGTTCATCCTTACTTCCATGGAATGCAACTATAAACCTGGGATTCAAGTCAATAGCCATCCTATATGCGTCTCTGGGGGAGGCCGTCGGCGAAGGATACCCTGTAGGAAGAAAAGCGACGGTAGTGTCCCTGAAATCGGCTAGTGGAACATAGCCTGAATCCCCGCCATGGAAAAAGGAGAAACGCCCCTCAAAGGAAACATGGTAGAGAGTTATTGGACCAACGTGTTTTCCTTTGATACAATTCAACCTAAAACCTTTTACGCGGCCCTTGAGTCCCGGCTTAGCGTTTATGAGACTACGTGAAGGAAAATACTCTTTCAACGCCACGTAAACTTTTGGTTCAGCAAAAACTATACACGAAGCAATGTTATAGATTTTGAGCGTAGAATCAAGGTTAAAGTGATCGTAATGGTCATGGGTGTAGAATAGGAAATCTACTTTCTTCAGCTGGTCCAATGATTCATCCAAAAACGTTGCCGGATCAAAGAGAAAAATTGTATCACTTGTTTTCACTAGGACGCAAGAAGCACCAACATAAAGTACTGCCAGCTGATTATCGGCAACCTCCATACTATAAAAATCTTTTATGCTATCTGACAACATAGTTTATCTGTAAAATAATTATTCAAATACCATTATTAACATTTACATAGAATTTTTATACATCCATTCCACTTTTACCTCGAAGATAGTAAAAACTTTTCATTAACTAACCTACCTTACAAAAATAAAAACCGCCAGGCCTAAGCCCAATATCCCACTTGAGCTCGGGCACCTCGGCAAGGATTCCGAAGGTTCCCCTCCGGTTTCCTTGCTTTGGTGCACCTTGCTCTTGCGGGATATTAGGCGTACTTCCTGGCGGCATATTATTAATAGATACCATAGTATTTAAACCTTTACTTATTCGTTTAAAGATAATATATAGGGTAAAAAATAAACATCTATTTTGTATATGCAAAGTTCTATTTGTGAAAATAATAGTTTTAGCGTCATAAAGAACACATCCTAAGATTGAGATGAAATTTACCTTAATATTATAAAACTTTTGCAGAGAAGAAAATATGGCAAGGTCTATATAATAGTAATATTTTAGGTGTAAAAGAGGTGTATTTAGAGCCGCTGTTAGCCAGCATCTTCATATTTTACGTTTTGGCCGTAGGGAAGCAACCGAACACTTGCCCTTTCTTTTGGGGGACACTAGTAGGGAGATGACGTAGATGAGTGATATTAGGATGCCTATGGTAGCGCTTACGGGGGTGTTAAATGAGAAAGATAGCATGAATCCTCCTAGCGCCGATGAAACCGCCATTATTATCGCTAGCATTAATGTTCCCTCGATGCTGTGGGTAAATTGGAGTGCTGCAGCGGCTGGGGCAACCAGATAGACTTCCGCCAATATTAGGCCAACTATTCTTATTTCTGCCACAAGGACGAGTGACGTCAATACATTGAAAAAGTACTCGTATATTGAAACCCTGAGGCCCATGGCTTCGCTTGTCTCCGGGTCAAGTGTTGAATACTTTAATTCCTTATAAAACAGTATTATCAATGTAACTATTAGAATGAAGGTTAAAGCTAAGACTATGAGTTCACGGTCGCTTACGCCAAGGACGTCGCCGACGAGGTATGAAAAAGCAATGCTTGAGTATTCGCGTGAAAACGATAAAGCTAGGGCTGCGACTGCTGCCGAGATGCCGAACGCGGCTCCTACTATGGATTCAGCGAATCCTTCCTTTCCTGCTCTACTATAGGAAATAAGCAAAGCTAATCCTAATCCAAAGAACATTGATCCTATAATGGGGTCTAGGCTGATGATGTAGGATACAAGGGCGCCAGCAAACGTTGTATGCGCTATTGCGGCTCCTAGGGAGGAAAGTCTACGCAACACTACGTATACTCCTAGGACCGCCGATAGGGAGGAGGCCAGTAGGGCGGCTACCAATGCCTTTAACGTAATGGTGGTAACCATTATTTCATGCATGGGAATCAGCTCCCAGTATAAAGTATACTCCCCCAGCCTGAAGCACCTTTACTGGTCTCTGAAAGGTCTTTGAAAGCAAGCTACTTTCCACAATCTCAGCTGGTTTACCGAAAGCTAGAATCCTCCTGTTGAGTAGCAGGATCTTATCGACGACCTCTAGCAATGGATTTAAATCATGGACGACGACAAGTACACCAACACCCTTACTCTTGTATTCTTTGAGCACCTTAACTATTATCTCCTGCGACTCAATATCCACGCCTGAGAACGGTTCATCGAGAAGGAGGAGGCGGGGTTCGGCCGCTAAGGCGCGTGCAATAAAAACCCTTTGTTGCTGACCACCGGAAAGATGGGAGAAGGGCTCATTCCATAAATCCATTAGACCGACCTTTCTTAAAGCCCACTCTGCCGCACGGTAATCTGCTTTCCTTAGAGGTTCTCCTACTTTACGTCTGAGAGCTCTACCCATTAAAACAATATCCTTTACAAGTGCCGGCATTGTATAGTCGAAACGTTCGCGCTGGGGAACGTACCCAACCATCCGCCTTATTTTCCACGGCTTTTCCATAACATTTTCTCCTAAAACCGTAACAGTACCCTTCAAGGGTTTAATGATGCCAAGGGATGTTTTAAGCAAAGTGGTTTTACCCGCACCATTCGGCCCGACAATTGCTACAAACTCCGGTTGATCCACCCTAAATGTTATGTCGTGAAGCACTATCTCTGTACCGTAACTCACATCTACGCCAACAAACTCTATTAGAGGCTTCATGGACCCTCACCTTGATCCCTTACTCTCCATTTGGAGCATTCACAGGATCCCGGCGGTATGGGGAAACCGTGTGGACATTTATTTGGGTGGCCTAGTCTAGAGCAAAGCCGTTCAATGATTTCTTCGGGAACGTAGGCGTCGAACTCTGAGGCTAGTTTACAGGCTGTTGAGGAGTCGTAGGCTAATTCATTCACCAGGAAAGATTCAAGTAATCGGTGTTTTCTTATGAAAACGAGCACAAGTCTAGCGCCTTTTTCAGTTAACCGGTAGCCTCTACGAGGCCATCTTTCCACAAGGCCGTCTTCACTCAGCTTTTCCAGGGCCTCTGCCGCCGTAGGTGGCTTTACATTGCTGGCTTTAGCGATGTCGGTTAGTCTAGCGTAGGAGAATTCCGAAAGCCTATAGATGGCCAGAAGGTAATCTATACTCCTCTTCCTCATATCGACCTCCTCCATCTCAAGAGAATTATCGTTTCACCTGCCAGGGTAGCTGCAAGGATCAGTGAAAGCAGATCCCATCTAAACCCCTCTTCTTCTTGAATCGAGCCATGCTCTAGCGATGCTACTAGAGCTGTTACCGTATACTTATAATATTCTATTATACTGTCTTCAGCCTTAAACTGTAATCCATGAAGATAAACTATCCCTACTCCGAGTTCCTTTGCTATGCTTCTAGCCAGTCTTCCTTCATCAGAGTCTTTTTGGGTCACCAACACTACTATAACCCGTATGTTTCTTTTTCGGGCCTCATTTAGGAAGCGGTCTACGTCTCCCATTGAAGGGGCTCCACCTTCCGTTTCAACTAGAGGTCCAACATAATTGAGTCCAAGAGCTTCTATAAGGGGGGTGAAATGGGAGCCTATTAACCCGACTGCGTATTTATTGGCTCCATGAACCTCCAGATAGTTTTTAATCCAAGAAACGAGTTCATCGATTTCCCTGGAGAATTCCTCTGCTTTCATCATAAAATACTGTTTATACTCTGGTTTTAATTTGGAGAGGGTTTCCGCTACAAGATACGCTATTTTCTTAAAGTTCTCAGGATACAGCCATATGTAGTGCGGGTTTCCTCTTCTTATAGTGAGATTAGCATTAGTCCAGTTTATCCAGCTTAACCTCATTTTTCCGCGTTTATCGGGAAGAGACCCTAAAAAGGGTTCTTTACCCACCTCCACAAAGAGATCGCATGTAGAAACCATGGCTACATCACTTAAAGTAGGGATATACTGGTGGGGGTCGCTAGCTGCTGGAACAAGGTATTTTACATCAACCTTTTCTCCACCCACGGTCTTAACCAAACTGGCTAAAGGCGGTAAAGTAGCCACCACGGTTACTTTTCCCGCCTCTTTTTCTGGCTGAGAATAAATTATAACTATAGGGAGAAAGTACATTAAGGCGAGGAGTAGGCATCTAAGAAGATTTTTGTTTAACATTTAGGATCTACCTAATTTAGGTATACCCTAAATGGAAAATAAATATTTTCCGATAACTTATATGTATAAGCGGATGGGAAGAAGGTTTCCACCTCAGATACGAAAGATATAGCTTTAAATAGAAGAAGTGGTAGGGGATGGGCGGAGTGTGACGATGAAGTCTAGTCTCATAAGACAAGCCTACGTTAAACTTGTTGAAAGATTATGGTATGTGGAAACATGGGCTGTGTGGATTGAAAGGCTGGCAGAAGAGACACGAAAACTTCTAGAAGAGGATGCTACACTTCACGTTCTGGGTAATCCAAGGGACTTCAAATACGGTTTTAAAAATATCGGGATTCTAGTAGTGTCCAAACATTCACCCTCAACTTCCCTGGAGGAGGCTAGGCTAAGGGCGAAGATCCTGGAAAACGCTCGCATATTAAAAACTCATCCCTTCACTTTATTTTTCTTTAAATCTCCAATAAAATGTACTCATGTTTCAGTGAGTTTACATTTTTCGGCACAGCAAAGTTAATTCATTTACTTTTTAATAGAAAAGTATTAATAGGGGTTTCCTCCGTTAAAGAAGCGTATAAACCTAAGTGGTTGGAATGGGAGAAGATAGGTTCGTGAAAATAAGAGAACTAAACCTAGATTCTAGAAATTTCGATGTAAGAGTAAAGGTTTTGGAGATAGGTACCGAGAGAATAGTAGTGACCAGACGAGATGGAGCAGAACATAGGGTTGCTGAAGCTCTAGTTGGGGACGAAACAGGCGTTATAAAGATGACTTTATGGGACGAGAATATAGATACCCTTAGAGACCTGGAAGGTTCCACTGTGGTAATCAAAAACGGCTACGTAAACGTTTTTAGAAACTCCCTAAGGCTTAACATAGGACGATACGGTTCCGTAGAAAAGTCGGCTGAAGACATAGAGGAAGTCAACAGAGAGAACAACCTCTCTGAACAAGTTATACCAGACTTTAGGTCCAGCTTCCGTAGAACCGGCTTCCGTAGATCTCCTAAAAGAAGGTTTAGAAGAAGGTAGATATACAGCTGGAATAGGAGAAAATATAGATTTTTAATAGAAAATACTATTTTTTATGTTTTTAAAGACTAGGGTGAAATAAACCTTAGTCTAACGACCAGTAAATTGAGAGCTTTAAATTTAAACAAATGAACCCCCATATGATGGGTATGAACTCTCTCACTCGTTCTGGAAGACGACAATCACCAATATTATTGTGCTTATTGGCTATAAGTTTTTGAGAGGAACTATCTAATATTGATGGGATGTAGCTGGTTGACTATTATTCATCTTTGTCGAAAGTTCTCCGATGAATCTAAAGAATTTCCTAGCGAATACCAGTATTTCGCTACTTTCTTCTTTACTATAATATTTTATGGAAGTCTCCTGGTGGAGGTAAGCGTCTTCTAGTAATAGTAAGGACTCCTTTTCTTTCGTAAGATATATGCGTATTCTCTCGGCTTCTTCAAATCTCATGCATTTTTGATAAACATCCCTCAAAATCAGTAATAAGTCTCTTAAACCTAATGTTTTAGGATATTCTCCTAATAGGTCGAGTAAAACAGCTCTAGTATATAAAAGTGTAGCATAACCTGCGAGGAAAGCCACAGTATCGTAAAAACCGTGTTTCATGAGAATTTCAGCGGCATCCAAGGCTCTTTCAGCTCTCTTCTTTATTACTGAACTAAGTGGCTTCAAATTAAACCACCTAATGCGAACACCTGTCTCTAATATTTTTACTCTTACCTCTTAACGGTATCGTTCCCCGGAAAATGTATGGGATAATTAAATGGGATAGATATTCATGGGATGGAATTTAATGACACTTTAACACAGCTGTATGGCGGTGCTTTTATGGCATGGTTGGTTGATTCCTTAAGGAAGGAAGGCAGGGAGCACGAGCTGGCTGTGATACTGGGAAACGCGAACATATTGTCCTTGTCTTCTAGTGCGGTGGGGGATTTGTCGGTGGGCTAATAGCTGAACATAGTCTAGAGCTACCTTTCGTGGTTGGCGCCTGCTCAGCGTTCTCAGCATCCTTACTCGCCTTATACTGGACCCGTGGCAGAGACGAAATCTTTGAATCTAGAAAAAGGAGATATAGGGAATTTTTAAAGAAAGGTGCCTATGTCATTATTAAAAGTAAACCACTGGTCCTATTAACGGTGGGATCATTCTTCATTGCTCTTAGCATACCTAACTTCACCTTAACGTGGGCTCCTTACATGGAGGATCTAGGAGCTAGTGAATGGTTGCTGGGCCTGGCAAGTTCAGTATTTATGGCTACGATGGGGCTAGGCAGCTACATAGGTGGCAGATTAGTTAAACGTTTAAACTATAAGAATACAGTAGTTTTAGCATTATCTTCAATGTCGCTGGCTTTCCTTGCATTAACTTTCGTAAAAATCCATATATTTTCATAGTTATCGGCTTACCCTTTGAGATTGAAATTGGAATAATCGGCCCGGTAATCGGTGCATGGATCAACAAATATATTCCAAGTAGTGAGAGAGCGACTGTGATAAGTCTTCGTAGAACACTAATGTTACCTTTTAGCGCCCTGGGAATGGCTGTTATGGGGTTTTAAGCGATCTAGGATCCCCGAAGCTAGCATACCTCTTCGGCTTTACAGCTATTATAATGGCTCTACCGATATACCTGAAGATAGCAGATGATGGGGATGACTAAAATTGTTGGTACCTTTTTATAAAATTTATTAAAGTATTTTTCAAAAGATTATAATGGCTCCCGGGAGGAGCTTTCTATTTTAAGGAAGGCGTCTCAGGTTTACGAAGGTAGTGTTTAATGTGGATCCACCTAATTCATCTATCTCATCACTGGTTAACACATTTATTCTTTTCCCATCTAAAGTTTTACATGACCTGTAGGTAAAGACGACCCCTGGTGGGACTTTATCGCTTTTCCTGGCTACTAGTTTCACACTGGCTTTATCGTTATAGACCTTGACTACTTCTCCATCTCGGACTCCTAATGAATCTAAGTCAATGCCATTCACTAGAATTTCAGGTGGAACAGGACCGTAGACGTCTTCAAACTGGGTGTGGGTATAAAGTATGTGAGCTGACGAAACTAGTATGAAGGGATATTCCCGTGGGGGATTTATTTCTATGGGTCTCGGCAACGGACTAACCCCTATTTTTTCAGCGAGTCTGCTCACAAACTCTATCTTCCCGGTGGGTGTCTGGTATTCATCTATCCTCCTATATCTCAATTTAACTACACCCTTGTTTACGAGTTCTCTAACTATCGGGGGAGAAACGGCTTTCTCTAGCGCTTTCCAGGGATCCTCGTAAATACGTGGCTCTTTTAATTCAAGCCTCCTGGCTATGAGTTGCACTACTTCAAGTTCCGTCTTCTCTTCTCCTCTCGGCTTTAAAACGGCTTTCGAGTAGCCCATATAGTTATGCCAGTAGCTGAAAACCACGTCATCCTTTTCGAGGTAGGTTGGCGCTGGCAGTACTATGTCCGCACAAAGAGAAGTGTCAGTCCAATGGGTTTCGTGAACTACAACGAATACGTCATCCCTTAAAAGACCCCTTTTCACTTTTTGGCTTGACGGGTGGGTAGCAACAGGGTTTGTCAGGTAAATGTAAACGAACTTGAATTCACCTTTTTCAAGGTACTCTCCAACTTTAGACTGGGGTATTATTCTACTGGGTTCCCCTAAATCTCTTCCAGAAAGGTAGTCAAAATCCACCATAAGACCACTGCTGTTGCTGTAGTAGAAGCCTCTATGCAAGCCTATGAGGGCTGGGAGAAGAGATATAGCTCTAACGGTTTCACCACCTCCTATCCTACGTTGAAGCCCGTATCCTATGTAAATTATACTGGGTTTTTCACGGGCATAAAGCTCAGCGAATTCGACTATTTCATCCTCCTTTAGGCCTGTTTTCTCTGAAACGTACTTTAAATTGTATTTGGCCACCTTTTCCTTAAATTCCTCGAAGCCATAGGTATGTTCTTTCAGGAACCTCTCATCACATAGCTGATTCTCTATAATGTAGTTGGCTATTCCGAGGGCAAGGTATACATCGCTTCCGAATTTCACTCTCAGCCACATGTCCGAAGCCTTTGCTGTCTCCGTTTTTAAAGCGTCTATGGTTACGATCCTGAGAAGACCCTTTCTTTGTAGGTCCCGGGCAATGGCGAAGCCATGAAGGTTTGTTACTGCAGCATTAAACCCCCAGTATACGAGTAGTCGTGTTTTCTCCAGGTCCTCTGGGAGTCTACCATAATCTGAGCCGTAATGTAAAGTTATCCCCATGGAGCCAGAGCGGTCGCAAATGGAGTAGTCTATGCGCGCCACTCTTAAAAAATACCATAACCTTTGGGGTAAAAGGCGTGTAAACACACCCCTGTTACCGGCATAGTCTAAGAGGAGGATTGAGGATGGGCCATGGGTTGCGAGGATTTCTTTAAGCTTTTCGGCGATCATCGATATAGCCTGTTTCCACGTGGTTCTGGCAAAAGTGCCTTCACTTTTGTTGAGAGCTCTATGTGGAAGGAGGACGCGGCTCCCTGAAAAAGATCTTTTGACGTCGGCCAGAGCCCTCGGACATGTAACTCCCCTTGTTACAGGGCTCTCCTTGAATCCACGTATCCTAACTTTATTCCCGCTACCGGTCACCTCTAGGAAACATGTGTCATAGCAATCCCTGGGGCAAATTACTATTCTTTTCTCCAAGATCTTTACACCCTCAACTAACCCTAATGATTCTTCGATTTACATAGGATTAAAAATAGAGTGGTGTAAAAATACTTTAAATAAATAGATTAATTAGAGGTTCTTTGCGTATTCTTTGGCAGCCTCTATAACCTTCTCTACTTCTTCCGCATGTTCGGGTATAGTATCTTCGACAACGCATAATGCCGGTATAGCCTTCTCCCTTGGGTCGGGTACGAAGAACTTTAAGTGGCCTATTTCATGGACCCCGCTACTACCCCTTCCGGGTGATGGATGGGATAAATGATACGTGGTTCTTATGTATTTATGGAAGAACTCTGTATAGTTTTTCGGGAACGGTACATGGTAGAACGGGATTATGGGCATCAGGGCATCGTAGTAGTATTCACCGAATATTAAGAATTCTCTTCCATACTTTTCTTTAAGTTTAACTACCAATGTTTTCAAACCCTCGTAAAAATCGTACCTGGCGTCGTTGACGTAGAAGTGGGGGATGTCGAAGAAGGCTCCGTCAACCCCATACTCGTCCGTTACCTTACAGACGGAGTTGAATAATTGTTCAAGAAACTTGGGATGGCCAGGGCTGACCGGTATCCATATGTCGTCTCTTTCTCTGTCTGCATCCCAATCAACCCAGTTTGGGGGCACAATGCTCCAACCATATTTATTCTGTATGATGGCATCCTCTAGACCGAGCCTCCTTATCCAGCGGAACCCGGCTGCAACCGCACCGTACATAGGCACTACGTGCATGCCAAGTTCATGTGCACCCTCAACTAGTTTCCTGAATCCTTCTGGGCCGCCTAAATCTGGGTCAGGGTCGTATACAGGGTAGTCATAGTAGTATCTGCCGTTAAAACTGGGTATGAAGACAAGGACCCTGTAGCCCTCGATTCTCTCCGCTATCCACTCAAGTATTTCAAGCATTCTTTCAAAGGTGTTGAACACGTAGCCGGTCCAGTGTTTACCATGCATGTTAACTACAAGTGAAACCTTTTTCATCCATTCGGGTACGTCAGGTCTCTCGTTCCACGGTTTAAGCCCCCATCTTTCTTCCATGAACTTCATTCTTTCCCTAAAAACATCCATTGGATCCTCGCATTCCCCTATTCGCCAGGGGGGAATCTCAATAGAATTTGTGAACCTAGTTGCTTTTTCCTCGTGATGTAGTTCGATCACTGTCCTACCGTCAAGGTCTCTACGGACGGCGAAACGTTTAGGCCGAACTTTATCTTCCATGCTTAACGCATAAAAGTACTTTTTCTCGTCAAGTTGCGTGATGAAGAGTGGTACTGGTATCCTCTTCGTATAGGTCGTCCACTCTCCAGGATAATTTAATATTACTCCTCGTTCACGGTCATAGTCCTCGAATTCAAACCTGCCGTTTAAGATCTTTCCAACCTCAACGCCTTTTATGAGCACAGCTAGGGACTTGATTTTCCATTCTTCAAACCGTAGGTTAAAATCATCCAGCTTAAGCCCAGGATCGAAGCTAGCTTCAGCGCGTATCTCCATAAAATTGTTCGTGGCTTTTATTTCAGCCTTAAAGGATCCTGGAACTTTCCTTTGTCTACCTGCATAGTGGAATCCGCTTGAAACTATCTTTAACACGTCTCCCTCATGTTCTACCGAAGTCTTTTCGGGGTCGATTCCATAGATGTTGTCAAGCGTGAAGACTCTGAAGGCGAATTCAAGTCCTTTAAACTTGTAGTATTCATCCCTAAAATCGTAGCTTAAATCCATCAATAAAACCACCTTAACAGGTAGAGATGAGTCCAATACCTTAATATAGTTTCCAGTAAGGGTTTTATAGCCACATTACAGGGTAACTTAAAGGCCGCTGGTATTGTTTCGGTAAGCTTATAAAATTCAGGTGAAACAGTTTACTATAGCCTCTAAGGCATGTTTTAAATCGTTTACAACGGCATCTGCTTGTTCGCACTCTAAATATTTCCTGCTTCTATCCAATAATACAGCTTTTATGCCTAGCTTCTTAGGTAATAATACATCTAGATACACGTTATCGCCGATCATAACCGCCCTCCCAGGTTTAACATCCAGAATCTCCAGAACCCGCTTGTATATTCTAGGATTTGATTTGTCGCATCCGGCTTCAAACCCGGTCATGATGAAGTCAAAGTATTTTTTAATTGGATTAATTGCCTCTTTAAACTGAAGTAAGCTATGGTAGTAGCTATAGCTGTTTTAAAGCCATGTTGTTTTGCATAAACTACAGCTTCAGCCGCATCAGAATATAGTCGGTAGGGTCTGTCTTGGAGAAGCTTAACTATCGAATTTAAAGTTTCCTTATCAACCTTAACATTAAGCCTCCAGAAAATACGTAAAAAATAGGAGTTCCAGCTCTTATATCCATACCTTGGATAATCGATCATCGAAACGAAAAAACATGCCGCCTTAAGTTGTTGTGGAGAAACCTCGTAACCTCTACTAAAAAGGTATTCTGAAATCTCGATATCGCTGACAGGGTTGTCTACATAAGCTAAGGTTCCATGCAGGTCAAATAAAACAGCTTCAACCATGAGCATTCCTATGCAATTTATATAAATGTAGCATAAAACCATAGCCCATGTTATTACGCGTAAAACTTAAAATAGACACCTTGATTATAAACAATTCAACAGTTAACTTATGTCCTCATCTTCCTTATTATCCGGTCACCTTTTCATGTGACACGACTTCCAGCTTGTAGCTCCACTTATCGTAGTAGAGGTTGCCTTTGCTGTACTCGACTTCTCCCCTCTGGTTGTCGACGGTGTCGGATCTATAGTAACGTTTAGGTGGGTGAAAATCCGATGAAATATCTGTGTTGCATATAAGTCTGAAATGGTCGATGTTCCCAAAATAGAATCTATGGTATTTCTCGTTGTTTTTCATAGCTCCGCCGAATGAGGGATCCACATAGAGCCATCCATAAGGTTCAATGTAGAACTGTGCCCAGTCGTGCATTCCAGGTTTAATTGGATTGAGATACCATCCGGACTGCCATCTGGCGGGGACCCCGCTTATCCTGCACAAGGTTATGAAGAGAAGCGCTTGAAAACCACAGTCCCCCCTAAGGTTTCTTGCAACATATTCGCTGATGCATTCAAATGTAGAGTACTCTCTAACTAAAGCATACCGGACATTATATGTTATCCACTTGTAGATACGCCATGCCTTAAAGTATGGGTTAGTCTCCCCCTTCACTATCTCATCCGCCAGTTTTCTAAGATAGGGTGTAAACGCTATGTGGGGTAACTCCTCGGATGTATATTTATCATAAAAATCGTTTTTCTCGTACGGGGTAACTTTATCCGGGTTTATATCCCTATAAAACGCGTAGACAGTGTACTCGTACTCGGCTCTAAATACAAGCTCCTCATCCTCCTTAGCCTCGGCCTCAAAATATATGGTTCTCTGCGGACTTTCTTCCGGAGCCACTATAAATGGTTTGGGGTTGGCTGATACCAGCTTAACCTCGGGTTGGATATAGTCTTTCTTCGGAAAAGGCATCCATACTCTAACTATCTCCCCCTCCGGAACCATACCAGGCTTTACTTTGATTTCAAAAACTACCCTATTTTTTACGGGTTCAAGTAGGGATAAACCCGTCTTCTCAGCCTTCATGACAACCTCGTCAATGTGTTTATGAAGCAACTCACGGGACTTCACTACGGTCTCATCGACTTTCTTAATCCTTCTTTTTGAAGCCTCCTTGCAGTCCCTGAAAAGATTCGGTATGAAATTTGCAAAGAACTTCTCCTCTCCATCAATTATTTTCCTCTCTATGAATCCATTCTTAATCCATTTCTCAAAATCCTCTTGAGATAGATCTGGAATGTGGTCTTTCAATAAATTGAAGGCTTTTTCCCTATTAAATGGATAATCCCTCTTTATCCTTTCAATTCTCTCCAGCTCCCATTCAAGCCTCTCTTTAAGCAGGCTAGGCAGCCTTTCTGACCGGGTATTAAGTATCCTTCTTATAGCTTCACCCGCCTCCTTAAATTCACCTCGAGCCTCCAGAAACATTACCTCTTCAGGGAGTCCAGCCACCAGAAACTCCATTTTACTAGACATGATTTTAGAAAAAGTATTCCTCTATAAAATTTTTAGCCTTCACCACACTTCCAAACACCCGAACAACCATGCTACCATCCCCTTAAATCAAATGACGTTTCTGCTCACTGAGGAAAATTCAGCGATGTTCACACTATAAAAATAAGGTATACCAAAGATCTATCAGGTATCTGTTGGATAGACGACGTTCAACCATCCAACGAAACCCAGAAACCATCTTGGAAAACTGGTACAATCAGCAAGGCCCAAGACTGGAAAGATTAGAGAACTGCCTCCTCCGCCTGAAGGGCCTAGAGGAATTTGCCATTAAATGCTAGTAACTTAATATTATTTTGATCATTTTCGCGATTTAACTATATGGTCTACTATGGTCAAAAATTTCTGAGCTATACTAATGCTCTTCTTGGCGTTTTCTTCATCGCTTGTTAAGCCTTCATGTACTATAGAGCTCCGTAGATCATAGAGTTCGGCAATGTCTTTCATGATCTTTCTTAGCTCTTCAGCGACTACATCAAGACCTAAGTCTATGAGTAGAGGAAACAGGAATTTGCCTATTTTTCCGGTTAGCCCCTGTAGGTATTTCTGAAAGATCTGTGAGCCTAATTGAAGGCCTTCCTTAGTAAGCTTATAATATCTGACATTAGCAACTTCCCCATAACTGGCTGTTTCACTCATACCACTAGGAATGAGATCTATTCACGCAACAACTTCACTATTCAATCTTCAACCTCAAAAAGAGTTCTAGTAGGATAAAGCCATTGTGAATTCCTGACACTCCTTTTATAAGGTAATTTTATAGCACGTAAAGTGTTTGGATATTTCCTTTTCACGTTTAGGTACCTCTTCAAATACTTAATCTTATGACGGTAATTTCACTTAGAATTTATCGTTAGGATTTAAGCGAATGATACTAGTCTTTAAATCACAACCGCTAGTACTAAGGTTAGAAGTTTAAGATAAGCCCATAAGACACTGGTAATGGAGCATGAGGGTCTCTAATTCTTTCAAGTATATACATGGTATCAGGTATCCCCCGCCCATAAAATCACAGAGGAAAAATGGAAACATTCTAAAAGAGGTGTCAAAGTGGAACTAAGCAATTATATTTTACAAAATAATAACATTTACAAGCTAACATATTATGGATATGTGATTACCTATGTATAAGAGAGGCGATATTTTATTAATGAGATTGCTAAGGAAGTATTTAAATCCCTTAAAATCCATGCACACTGATGAATACCTTGAATTAGCTAGGTTGTTACTCGATTTTTATAGAACTAGAGAGGGTGATTTTTCCAAATATCTGAGAGACTTTCTTGACCTTTCTGCTGAAACAATAATCGAAGATATTTTGTCGGAGATTAAACAAGAAGGTATCAAAAAGGTGTTAAAGTATATCAAAATAGATATAGAGACCCTGTTTAAATTCCAAAGAAAAGGTTTACAAATCTTAGGCTTAGAAACTTCTGCCTTGGCACTTTCAGCGAGGGATATAATACCTTTTGAGTTAGCAATGGTATTCGCTTCCATCCTTAAGTTACTATTCATAATTATACCAAAGGTTCCTGAATACTTTGCTAAAAGGTCTATACGGAAAATGACAGTTGAGATAGAGACCCTATCAAAAAAGGTTGAAGAAGAATTAACTCCAATACTTAGAAGGATTATTAGAAAGTCGTGTATGAGGGTCTTAGAAAAAATATATGAAGTCGAAATATATGGAAATACTCCAGAGGTATTAGCATTAGCTCGAGAACTACAAAAAATAAGAAAAAATGTTTTCTATGAAGAAATTAGTTAACAGTTTTGAATTTAAATATAAACTCCTTAGACTCTTTACTCTGATTTTTCTTCCTACGTTTACCTCTACCTCGCTCCCATTTCATTCCTTCTTTAACCCCATCTTTTCCTGAAATTTTATCGATCGAGCCTAAATTGAGAAAGGCATTAATCTTCCTCTATAATTGTCCATAAAGATGAAAGTGTGGTAGCTATCATTAGTAATTCTTAAATCATTAACGTTAAAACCACATTCTAGACAAATATATTCAAATGTTTCTTAGTTAAAGATACAGTTTACATTACAATTTGGGCACTTAATAGTCATACTTAATGCCCAATAAGGTTGGGAAAGGTTTTAAAGGAGTAAAAGGCATAACCAAGAGGTAATTGCAGGAAAGTAGATAAAACAAACTTGAAGAAAGATTAATGAATTAGAAGATTTCTAATTCAATTGATGTCAATATTTCTTCCTTATTAATATCAAGCCTGATGTTAGTAGCATCTCCTACTTTATGAGCTATTTCATTTAGGTTCCAAGTTCTGACACCATTATTCATCTATTGAACATATTCCACGAACCAAAGTATGGGAAAATAGGTATTAAAAAGGTGTTGGATAACTATTCGACTAATTCATCTTAACTATGTTATATACATTTTACTCAACAATTCACTCACATACTTAGCTAATAGACTTCTATAACTTATCTAACTTATCTTTCTCTTTATACCTTATATACACATGTATTTGGAATATCCAACGAGAATTTATTTGGCTATTTCATCACCACGCTCTCTCTTCCTCTAGATCCCGACGAGAATAATGAGGCAGTAACGTATTTATTGATAATACAAAAGGTAGCTACGGAGAGAGGGATCTAATACCACAGAAACGTGCTTAAAGCCTTGTGCTTAATAGGTTTTAACCGCTCCTATTTGTGAGGTGCTTTAATGATGTTGAGAGAGCGTCGACGATGATCGGCGAAAGTGTGTGGTCTTAGAATATTAAATTGAAGTGGATATAGGGCAAGATAATAACAGTACAGGGTATATATTATATGTATCTATGTACAGTAAACTTTAATAGCATAATTACTTCATACCTTATTTAGGGGTTACTGTATGGAAAATAAGATTAAAACTAGTATCATGATTGACCGTGAGCTCTGGAAGGAATTTAAATCTAAAGTCGGAAGCGAGAAAGGATTGAGGGGTCTCAGCCGAGCTGTTGAAGAGGCTATTGAAGATGAGATCAGCGATATCCTAGTCATCAGAGCTTTAGGGAAGCTATTAAAACATGTGAGAGAGATACCGCTAGTAATCTCCCCTGTTAGGCCTAAAGTAGTTACGGATGCGGGAAAGACGATCAAAGAGATGAGGGGGTCGAGGTTTTGACCATTGTATACTTAGATTCGAGTGCTGTTGTGAAACGCTACGTACTGGAGCCTGGAAGTGATGTAATTAGTAAAGTATATTGTAAGGCGCTGGATGGCGAGCTCATCCTCTCATTTTCGGTATGGAACATTGGTGAGGTCCTCGGGGCTCTCGACAAGTACTATAAGCGAGGATGGCTAAGTATGCAGGATTATGAGAAGGCTAGATACCAATTCATAGGCGAGACCATAAGGCTATCGAAATTAAAACTATTGAAAATCATACCAGTTAAGACTAGACTACTTATACAAACTTGGCCTATTATCGAAAAGTACCATGTATACGAAGCCGATGCACTTCAGATAGTCTCAGCAAAACGCGTAGATGCGAAGAAATTATATACAGGGGACAAGCAAGTGCATAAAATAGCAACCAAAGAAGGAATCAGCAGTATATATCTAAGTTAAGCCTTTAATCACTTCCACTATATAGTAGCTGGATCTTGAGTGCTGACTTACCACCGTTGAGCAGATCTTTACAAAATAGTTGTAAAGTATTTAACATCAGACTTTATACAGGAGTAAGCACAGATATTGGATCAACTCCTTGGCAGGAAGCAGACATAAACGTTAATAGGTTTCTCCTAGAACAATCCTTCTTAAAAAGCTGGATCTCTAAGGAAACGTTTATATCCTAAGATATCTGGATAATAATAGATATCTATGCCTACTCTCCTCGTTAAGAATGTGCCCGAGGGTCTCATGAGGGAATTAAGGAAGCTGAAGGCTGAGCTTGGTTGTGGAACGTGGGCAGAGCTTCTAGAGAAGCTTGTTAAGCTCAGGTCGAGGGATGTGATAATCATCGGGGAAGAAGATCTGGAAAGAATGAGAAGAGCTGTCGACGGTTTCCTAGAGCTAAGGGAGATCGTATCAGAGAAGTGGGGTAAGGGGACGGTGTTAGGAGAGTTTAGGAGGGCTAGAGACCATGAAGCCGAGAATTCTAACGCTGGATGCTAATGTATTCATAGCGGCATTAAAGACAGATGAAGAGTATAGCGAGGAATGCGCTGAAATCCTCCGCAAGCTACCAGGCAAGTTTATCCTAGCGGAGCCTAGTATAGTATACCAAGAGGTCTGCGGAACATTAGCTAGAAGAGCTGGTATAGATGTAGCTCGTAGAGCTGAGAAATTCCTAGACTTAATGCTTCATCCAAAGTTAGTCTTCAAGTGTGACAGTAGTTTCTGTAAAGCAGCCTACTCTCTGTGCCATGAGTACAACATATATTCAGTAGACGCCCTATACTTGAAGGTCGCTCTGGATTTAAGAGCTATACTAGTATCACTAGACGAGAGAGATTTCATAGATAGAGTGAAACGCAAAAATCCGCCAATTGAAGTATATCATGTCTCCGAACTCCCCTACTGAGAGCAAAGAAGCTCACCTTTTCACAAGAATCCCTTGACGAAACGCGATGATGTTTCTGGTCGCTGAGAAAAATTCAGCGACGTTCACACTATAAAAACAAGGTATACTAGAGATCTAGCGGGTATTTATTGGATAGACGCCACTCAACGATCCAGCGAAGCCCAGAAACGATACTAGAGAACTGGTACAGGCCAGTAAAGCTTAAGACTAGAAAGATTAGAGAACTGCCTCCTCCGCCTGAAGGGTCTAGAGAATTTGCCATTAAATTCCTCGAGTGGTTGAGGGCAAGGAAGAGCTACTCCCCTAACTCGCTTCACAGGTACCTAATAGGCCTGAGGAAGATAGTCTCATGGCTAGCGATACATGGGAAAAGCATCGAAGAGATGACCTATGATGACTACATCAAAATGCATTCTGATCTCAGCGAGCAGAAGCTACCAGAGAACGTTAAGCTAGTCTTAAGGTACCTTTATGAGCTTACGGACGATGAGAGATACCTAAAGCTCTACAGCAAGATCAGAGTTAAGGAGAAGAAGGCTAGGATGGTAGATGTCCTCAATGAGGAGGAAGTTCAGAGGCTCATCGAGGCTTGTAGTAAAATAGATTTTGAGCTAAAAGTCTTAGTCGAGATAATCTATGAGATCTGAGCTAGAGAGGGCTATCTCGACGAACTTATCGATTAACCTACTGGCCTCCTCCACCTCGTCATGAGTAATCTTTTTCTTTATCATTATCTCCTCCTTGAGGAGTAGGCCGTATCTTGGACAGGAACTAGCAGTGGGAGGGGCACTACTGCTAGGCACCTTGGGCACTTCTTACTGATTATCTTCGACTCCTCTACCTCCTCGCCTATGTAGATCCTTAATAGCTTGAACTCGACACCAGCTAACGTTAGGTGTGAGGAGACACCCACCATTCTACGTGTCTAGCTTATGACTCTTCTTCTCTTAATAGACGGTTAAAACATCTCCTACTCTACGAGCTATCTTATTCAGGCTCCAAGCCTTCAACATTTCTTGAATGGACTTCTACTGATTCATCATCTTCACTAAGCTTGTCCCCATGGCCATCTAAGTAAAGAAAAATTTATATCTTCGGTCTCTACTCCCATAAGGGGATTTGGGAAAATGGGCGAATTAAAGGTTACATTAGATGAGGAATTGCTGAAATTGTTTAGGGAAAGAGCGTATAAGATCTTCGGTTATAAAAAGGGATCGTTAAAGTCTGCAGTCGAATTAGCTATTAAGGATTTTATTGAGCGTATAGATCTACTCCAAAGAGAGGATCTAAGCGTTAAGGACATAAGGGGGTTATTGAAGGAATTGAAAGTCACATCGGTTGAACTCCAACATAAAGCCCTTAAGCTCTGGGTAAGAGAATGTTCCTCATAGATGCCAACATAATCCTTGAAGTCTTACTGGAGCAGGAGAGATATAAGGAGTGCGAGGAGTTCCTTGAGAAAGTTAGAAGAGGGGAAATAGAAGCCTCCATATCTCGCTTCAGCTTATACTCCATTGAATTAATAATGATAAGATATGGTAAGATCGGAGAGCTAAAGCTCTTCCTAACTCTACTTTCGACATTCAGAGGTCTAACTGTTATAACCACATTGCCCATAGATGACGTCCACGTTCTAGAGGTCATGAGAAAGTTTAATCTAGACTTCGATGATGCTATCAACTACTATATCGTTAAGAAGTATAAGATGAAGGGTATCATAAGTTTCGACAAACATTTTGATAAAACTGATATAAAGAGAGTAGAACCTGTAGATGTATTATAAAAGACATTCTAAAGCTTGACAGGATATCGTTGACACACTAATTAATCGCAATCATTGTATACTCTTAAGGTAAATATTGAAGAACAATATCAACGGTACTATTATATGCAGCTAAAGTCTTGAGATACAAGGGGAAGCGTGGTTAGCATAGTCTCTGGAACACGAGAAGTTGGCAGTAAAGACAGCATGGTCCTTCTGAGGCGTCTACTTTTTATCTTCATCAGGGCTGAAGATAAAAGGATAATTAACGCACTCGACCGTTTAGTAAGAGTTTTATCAGATTCATGTATAAAGGTTTAGAGGCCCATGGCGGGTAGTAACGATCTCTATCACCTCTTGTTCATCTGAGTTCTCATCATAACTTCCAATGAATTGACACAGGATTATTATGAAAACTCCTCATCAAAAATTCAGCGACTAGAAACTTCCCTGAAAATTATTCAGCGACGATTCCATAATGAGCCTAGTTAATGCGCTAGGCTGTTATATATTATCAGAAAATGAGCCTACCATCAATATCGGTGAGATTATAAGGAGAGTTCTCGAAGACCTAAAGTTTTACATTGATGGTAAGCTCTAGAAGATGCCCTTGAGAACAGCTACTTAAGGTATCTACACGAAAATGAATACACCCCTATTATAACGGCTTTTTGGTCATAGCACTGTATTTTTCTGACAATGACAATTAATTAATGGCTTTTAAAGTCAGATTCCATTGTCGTGCTTGAAGAGTCGTTGTCTCAACTCTTTAAGCCTCTTTCTTGCCTTAACTACAGCTTTCCCGAGATCCCTATACTTCCTGAGTACTTCGAGCGAAGGGAAGTTTATAGCTTCTCTTGGACAGAGATTAGCACATGTACTACATCCAACCAAGCAGTTATACGGCCTAGCTACAATAGGTCTCATTTGCTTGAGATCCCAATCATAAACTACTCTACCACAGGTCATGAAGCAGAGACCACATCCAATGCACTTCTCGTAGTCTACCTGAGGATACCATGGGATCTCTTTCCTTGGTATCCCCCACCATTCCGTATTCGATAAATCCTTTATTACTCTGCCGAGAACATCCTTTTCTCTAACTTGAACTTCCTCGCCCATTGAACACACCCTATGAAGAATATTTCATATGAAGGATTTTTCATAACTAATATATAAAGGTAGCGGGTGGATAATATGATTGAGGACTAGCTTATGAAGAAGGTCGGTTTGAGGGAGGTCATAGAATCTCTGGATAAAGATTCATGCAGGAAGGAGCTGTTAAGAATATGCTTGAACAATAGAGAAGAGGTGCTGAAAACCATCGATCAAAGGACTATCAACAACATTAGTAAGTTTTTCTCGGCGATTGCAAACCCACTTAGACTTAAAATCCTACTGTTTCTCGTTCAGAAACCCTTACCAGTATGCCTACTAACTAAACTGCTCAACGTTGATCAGACTCTTGTATCCCATCACTTAAGGGCGCTGAAGGGGTGCAACCTTGTGAGAGTCGAAGTTAGGGGCAGGTTCAGGTTTTACAGGTATAATGAGCACGAAGCACCCCAGGAGATAACGTCTCTATTAAGGGGTCTCTTAGAACTGGAGTGAGCGTATAGCCTAGAGATTCTGATAGATTTCCTTATAGCCAAAACCCTCAATTTTGAATTCGTGTATTGGTCGCTTTAACCAAGACTTCGTGAGGTGATACTATCCTCTTTTCATTGATTACCTCTACATTAGCTAATAGTTTTCACTTGGAGAATTTATACACTCAGTCAAAGCTTTAGAATATTTCTCCCATATATTGGGCATCTCATTAATATGTCTAGATAATATCTTGAGTAAATCTCAGCCTCTAGCGTGTAGAGTTTATCAAGCAATTCGTTGAATCTTATAGATTCATGTGCTATGTATAGTACTTTTAATAGATCACTATTATAACATTCCCGCAACGGTTACCAACATTCTCTAAGAATGTTAATAGGAAGTCATTAACCTTAATCTTTTGAGACTTCCCACCAAATATTTTACTTTCAATCGAGTCACCTCTAGAAGTTTGATGCGAGAAAGGACAATATATCGCCTTTACATGCTATAGTGTGAAATCGAGCTTTCTAGAGATAAAGAATATAGTTATCTAACTTGGTACATTACCAAGAGTAGGTGAGTTACGCTTGGAGGAGCTCCTCAATAGGATTACTATTAACTCACGAGTCATGGCTAGCAAGCCTGTAATACGCGGTACTAGAATAACCATAGACCTAATACTAGAGTTCCCGGCCACAGGGGTGAAACCCAAAGAGATAGCGGAAGATTACAAGATAGCCGTTGAAGATGTGAGGGCAAACACTATTGTACGCGGCTAAAATTCTAGGGCGTGAAGAGATGCTCATTGCCTCGGAGGCTTAAACTCCTTCTAGATAAGAATATACATTTATCATTTTCCACCCAAATAGTAACATGAGCTCCTCCTTGTTCAATCCTAGTCTCATGAGCTTTGTGACCCTACTACGGCGTTTCCTAATTCTCATTAACCGCTCTTCAAGCCGCTTTAACTCAGCCTTCTCAACGTACTTCTTGAGAAGACCTCTAATAACCTCACTGACACATTGATGTTCAACTTGTCGAGTCTCTCCTTAAGTTCCCTAAGAATCCTAACGGACACTACGACGCTAGCCGATCAGCGCACCGTAATACATATTGTATTACAAAACTTATAAACCTTCCACCTATAGTACAAAATTTTAAATAAATCCCATGTGGCTTTAAATTATAAAGAGATGTCTGGTATCGATGAAGAGGCTCGAGAGGTTTGAACGATGAAATAACCGCGCAGGGCTGAGGCAGAACCATGAAAACTTCTCCTTATAAACCCCTCTTTGTCTTGCATGTCTATGGTTAGAAGGCTCTGGAACTATAATTAGTTTAAGTTTTCCATTTTAGTTAGAAACCTTGGATTACACCTATGGCAAGGCTATATAGCCTTCATTTTTATTTGTTAATAATATTTTTATGCAAAAGCCAATATCGTTAAGCAGTAAGGTGTAGTTAGGGGGTGTGTTGTAGTGCGGGGAAGGGCGAACTGGTTTTGGATTTACATTTTTATAGTAGTGTTAGTGGTAGCTGTAGTTCCCATGCTTATAACGGACTGGAGCCTGATAGTTTCAAGGCTTTGGCCTCGATCTTCGCCTAAAGTTGTTGAAGCTTTTCCATTAAAAGAGGTTTTGGCTTATAGTGAGTATAGGATTAGTGATTTAAGGAAGTTTCTCAGAAATCTTAGCTGCTGGAGGGCGAATGGTACCTTTATTTTTATTCCTTTTTGGGGGGCCTTTACCAGCCTATAAGAATGATGCTAGACTCGTTGTCAAGAACATTACCATTGCCCTCAGAGAGTGGCCTATTAAAAGGCTTTCACAGCATGTTAGCATTGGTTTCTGGACTGATAAGCCTCTCATGCTACAGACTGTAGGAGAAGCGACTATAGCTACATGTTATGCTAACATATGGATTGGAGTGGTGAAGGATTTTAATGATATAAAGCCTCCCTCAAGAGTATTCACTTTTGACCTCGATAGTGCTCAAACAAGGACTGGGGGGAGTAGAGGGGAGTTTGGTGAAGCAAAGATCGTTGGAATAGTGATCGTAGCTCTCACCAAAATTGAAAACTATAACATAGAGTTTATTGACTTTACTCACTCCTATATCGCCTATGTGCAGGGGTAAGAAGTATGGCTTCCAGAAGCCTCCTGGCTTTCATGACATGTATGTTTGCCACAGTGTTAGTTTTAACGGTTTTAAGGGCTTCTCCCCAAACCCTACATTTCTACGTTTTCGGGACAGGCGGTTGCCCAGCCTGCAGTATGCTTAAAACACTCCTAGCCTCCCATTTCGGTGAAGACTCTTTAACCTTCTACGATATTGTTGAGAAACGCGAGTATGCTCTAGTCCTCGCCAAAATATACGAGTTTATTTTACCGAATTCTTCTAGCAGGCCTATACCGCTTACGGGAGTATTCGCTAACGGGAGGATTAGGGCTGTTGTAGTAGGATTTCATAAAGTGGACTTCTGGGAGAAGCTTTCGAGAAAGCTTCCTGAGAAGGGAGTTCTATTAGTGACTAAGGATGGCGAATCTATTCTTGATGAGAAGCTTGTAGGCTTACTGACCAAGTTTTTCACAAACCCTGAAAGCGTTGAGAGGATTTGGGTTGAAGAAGAGGTTGGTAGGATACTGCCATTTGTATTGGCTTGTGCTTTAGCAGACTCCGTAAACCCATGCACCTTCGCGGTCTTTACAGCACTACTACTTGTTACCCTGCATGCCGCGGGGAGGCATAGAACACTCGCATCAGGCTTATCGTTTATCTTGGCCGTTTACTTAGTCTATCTGCTGGTAGGTTTGAATGTTGTTAGGGTTTTTGTAGTCTATCCTCAAGCCAAGTACATTATAGCGTTTCTAGGAATCCTTATAGGAGTTGGCTCTATGTTTAGTGCTGTTAGGGGAAAGCCTCTAAGCCTGGTTCCAGGCTTTGCTAGGAGGGAGGTTGATAAGCTTGTTTCATCGAAGCCTCTATCCGCGGTAATGGCTTTTACGGTGGGGGTTATCGTTAGCTTAACTTTGTTGCCGTGTACCAGTGGACCCTACTTAGTAGCTTTATCGCTTATGGGCACACTACCACCCTTAGACGTACTCGCCCTACTAGCACTATATAACGCGATTTTCATAGCACCATTAATAGCAATACTAGCTCTCGTCCTAGCTTTAGGTGCAGCCATAAGAAAATTAAAGGTTTTCCGAACAAAATATACTTGGATTCTATCAACAATAGAGGGCGTGCTTCTAATGGTAATATCACTATACATACTATCAACATAAACGGAAAACCCGTAAGAGAACATTAAAGCGAATCAAAGTTAGAGTATTTAACAATTGTAAACATAAAAACATAAATAATATTTGAGAAATATAATATTCAGGTGAAAATATGAGAAAAGTAGGCTTTTATGCTATAATAATTCTAGCAATACTAGCTTCATCAACGCTTATACAATGGACAGCACTAACCACACCAACACTAATACAACCAACTGCAGCAACTGAACCAGAATGCCACGAGGGAAAAAGATGCATTGATTCCCAATGGAAATCATGTGTTGGAGATTGCTTAGAACAGTATTATGGTCCCGATATTCGAGATGCATGTAAAAAATGTATACAGCTAATTACATCTCTCATTTCATGTGTCGCTGGTTCATTAATATCAATTATATCTCCAAGCGCAGGTACTATTTATGCAATAATACTTTCATGCAGTACAGCTGGTTTTTATGCATTAGAGCATACAGATGAATGTTTAGTGTGTCAGGAAGCGTATGAACAGATACAAAGTTGCCTTAGTAATTGTCAGTGCTCACAGTGGGAAAATGTTCTTGTATGCCCTTAAGTATTTATTTAAAGCAGATATGCATGTAGCTGGACTATGTAGTGGTTAAGGGATTTAGCATGAAGTTTGGAAGAAAGGAGGTATTGCTGGGCTTAAGGCTATTAGTTGCCTTTGCTATTCTTAAAGTATTAGTTGATGAATTGTGCTTAAGCGATGTACTACGGGTATCCGTCTTTGTAAGTGGGATGGGCTTAGTTTACTTGGGGGAAATCATGGTTCATGAAGGCTTTCTCTCCCGAAGAGGGTCTGTTCTCTTTTACTTTTCAGTGCCCCTCTCCCTCTTCCTTCTCTATAGGCTTCTTCCCCCTCAATCGCCTTTTCTTACAATATATGACACGAGATTAAGCTTAACTGAAGTTATCTCGGTAAACGCTTTTCTTTACACTCTGCTAGCCTACAACATACTATGTGGGCTCATAATAGCGTTCAGGGCATATAAATATAAGAGGATAGCAGTAAAGGTGGGGAGAAAGCATGAGAAAAAGCCTGTTCACGCTCCTCTAGAAGCCACCCTTCTCCTGTGTTTTTTCATTGTATTCCTTGGATTAAGTCTCCTATATGCTGGAAACATCCTTCATGCACTAATAAGGTTCTCTTACATTTCTTTAGCTACAATAACTTTAGTTTACATATTGCTCGTTAGAACAGGGTTCTTTGAGAAGCGTATTCTACTTCTTGAAGCACTTACTAAAGCACTCGCCCTAACCTGGCCAATCTTTGTTTGGCTAGACTACGCACTATTCGAAATCCTCTAAAAGTAGGGCTTATATATGCGGGTTGTTCACTACTTCTACGCGACCCGCGCAAGGCTGGGATTATTGTTCCCATAAAATATTTTTCCGGCTGTTAAACTAGGTTCGTGTAAACGGATAAATAGTCTTTGCTGGTGATAATCTATGTGTGGGGAAATGCTTGAGGTTATGGATAAGTTTTATCTTCTACTGCATCCTAGACCTGCATATATTATAGGTGCAGGAAGGTTCGATGAAGTGGTAAACTTTATGGCTGCTTCATGGGTTACACCGGTGTCTGAGGAGCCGCCGCGGGTTGTTGTGGCTGTGGGTGTTGACAGCTTTACGAACGAGCTTATAAAGAAGTATAGGGAGTTTACGGTAAACATATATCCAATTGAGCGAATAGATGACGTCTACTTTCTGGGGTCTACAAGTGGCTGGGAAATAAATAAAGTCGAGAAGTTGGGCTTAAAGGTGGGTGAAGGGGAAAAGGTTAAGGCACCGGTGCTCTTAGACTCCTTAGCTTTCCTGGAATGTAAACTTGTCTTAGAGGTGGAGAGCGGCGACACAACCATATTTATTGGGGAAGTGGTTAACGCTAAGGCTTCTAAAGAAGCCTTTAGTATAAGGAAGGGCTGGAAGATACCGGGGGTAAACATTCCACTACATAATTGGGGACGAGGATTCTATATTGTCGGGAAATTCCTTATGGCGCGGCGATCCACCTAACCATGTATATTGGTGCGGGGAATGGGCTACAGGGTTGTCGACACCTTTCCTTCGTTCATAGAGTATTGGAGGAAAGTTGGACACAAGGATGTTGACCACCAGCTGGAGGAATGGGAGAAACAGTATATGTCAAAGTATCCAGAGCTTTTTAAACTACAGGTGGAAAACTACGAGAGCATGGGTCTAGACTGGAGGAAGATAGCTAAGGAAAGGGTACTTCCAAATCTACCTAAACTTTTTCCAGAAATCAGGAAGGCCTGGTGTAATCTACGGGAAGTCATTCCAAGGGCATACAAAAAGTTTAAAGATTTCTGGAAAAGGGACTTTAACATAGTGTTTGTAATCTATGTGGGAACGGGGTGTGGAGCTGGCTGGGCTACCGCTTACAGCAACCATTATGCTGTGCTCTTCGGGTTAGAAAACATTGCTGAACTTAAATGGCATACAAGGAGGTCGCTAGAAGGGTTAACTATACACGAGTTATCGCATATTGCACATATGGTGTTGAGAGGTCTGATGCCAAAGGACTTTGAAAGGCTAGAGGAGGATCCTCTTTTTCTTTTATATAGTGAAGGATTCGCCACCCGTTGTGAGCACTTAATTCTCGGTGGAGAGGAGTGGAGGATGGCTTCAAACAAGTCTTGGCTTCAATGGTGTGAAAGGAACATCAGATACTTAGCTTTAAAATACCTGGAAAGGGTGGCAGAATCCAGGTCGGTGAACGACTTCTATGGCTCATGGCTCAACATTGATGGTGTGAGCCAGACCGGATATTATCTAGGATGCCAGTATATCAAGCATTTAGAAAGGACGAGGACTATTGAGGAAATAGCTAAAATGAGTGTAGAAGAGGTGAAAACAACTGCTTTAGGCTGGCTTGAACAGCTTGCTATGTAGGTTTTAAGTGTGATCTATAATTTATAGGACTGTTTAAATGGTGGTTAATTTAGCCTCTTTTTCTGCTTCTCTTATGTTTTCGACAATGATGCTGAAAATATCCCTTGGGGAAAAGTTTCTGCCGCAGCGCCAACACCTGGCTGTATAGCCCTCTCTAGGTAAATATATTGTTTCTCTACATTGGGGACATTTCACTGCGCCAACAAATACTCCTTTCTCCTCCAAGAACCTGTTAAACGACCTAAAATCCCCGAACACCATGGTGGATATAGCTAAACGTTGTTGTTCTTCTACAAACGCTTCTTCAAGTTTATGTAGCGCATCTATAATTACCGTGTTTGCTCTAATTAACTCTTTTTCCACGATCTTTGCCAGTGAAGGTTTAATCGATGATACAATGTTAACAGATATGGTTCTCTCTCCCTCCCTAGTTATAGTTAACCTGACAGGTAAAATCTCTTCTTTAATTATTCCCTCTTCACTGTAGCTGGCTTTAACCGAAATAAATGCATCTATTTTGTCTTTGGATGGTCTAAGAGAAGCCTTTAGAAAACCGTATTTAGACAGCTGATTAGCGAGAAGCTTTGATATTTTCTCGAGAGACACGTTCCCTGGGACATTAAAGCGTTCCTTAAAAACCCAATCAACTTGCCTATTATAAATGTTTGCAGAAACTATTATCCCTCCTAAGAACAATAATATGAACCCCAGCATAGAAAAGCCTCTAAGCGGTGAAGACGGGGGAGCTAAAGCGCCGATAAGGAGAAAAGCAAATGAAGTTGCCGTGGAGGAGAGCCAGACCCGATTACTCTTTTTCTCTGCCCTAGAAACTTTTTGCTTAAAGTCGTTGATGCTTCCCTTAAGACTTTCATCTACAGTTGGCTTAACTGAGATGATTTTAGATATCTCCTCGGGTGGATACAATGTTTCTTCGATTAATCCCTTTTCTTTAAGTATTTCGATAACAGGTAAACCACGTTCAGCCTGGATCAACGATATACCGCTAGCATAGAGGTACTCGACAATCCTCATAGATGGGGGAGGAGCTAAAATATACCTTATATTATATCGCTCTAGAAAGTTGATTACCTCTATAGCATTCTCTTTCCTGATCATTGTTCTTGGAATAACCTTGAAGTCTTCGAGACGTTTACCTCTAATATAGGCTATAATAAAATATGGCGCTTTCTCTAGATCCGACACGAATGAATCGAAGCTAGCATCCTCTACCGGAATGGCTATAATAATTAGACGATCTCTTTTACGTCTATTAAAAACATACATATTCTACAAGTCTACTATAATATCTTTGGATATATATGTCTTTGTTTCCGCCTTCCACATGATGTACCATGGTCTCCTTATGGAAAGGTTTGTAACGTTAAATTTTTCATCTTCTTACAGATATTTATCTTGGTTGACATGAGGCCTCCATGCGAAATAGTCACACGCTATTTTTTACCCCAAGTTCGTGCCAGAATAATCAGGATCCTGGTGGAGGAAAAAGGTTTAAGCATAAGTAGGGTTGCACGTCTCCTGAAGGTAACACCCTCAGCCGCAGTAAAGTACAAGAGTATTTTAAAAGGCGATTTAAAGTGGTTCAATGAAGAGGAGCTGGAAAGATTGGCCAGGAGAATAGCGGATGCTCTTGTGCAAGGGTCCTACAGACCAAGTAAACTTATAGCCATTATATGTAGATACTGTGCATCTCAAAGGATTTCAGGAAGCATATGTATACTTCATAAATTCCGTATACCGGAGTTAAGTGAATGTAATATCTGTGAAAAACTTTTTTCCAAGGAGGTTAAAGAAAGCAGTGAACGAGTCGTTGTCTTACGTAATTTAGTGGATGCGCTGAGTCTAGCCACCAGTAATAGCAGGATTTTGCTTAAATTTATACCTGAAGTAAGAACGAACATAGCTATGGCTGTTAGTAATGCAAAGTCGATAAAAGACATAGCTGCATTTCCTGGTAGACTTACGGAAGCCAGAGGGATGTTGGTAGCTTACACACCGCCTGAGTTTGGAGGCTCAAGACACTTGGCAAGTATACTTCTAGAAGGTTTAAAGATTGACCCAAAGCTTAAAGCTATAACCTGCATTAAATACGACAAAAGGGTTGAGAAGGCTTTACGTAAACTGGATCTAAACGTCGTTTTCCTCAAAAAACATGGTGGAGCCCGCTCCCTCAAAGATTATTCTAAAGCTTTAAGAAGTCACGGCCCTGGCTTCGATGTTCTTGTAGATAAAGGAGGTTACGGCATCGAACCAGTAGTCTATGTTTTCGGCGTTAACGCCGTCGACGCCGTAAGAAAAATGCTGGAAATCGCTAGAACCGCTCTAGGATAACCTGATAATGAAGGTAATTCATCCTCATAATAGAAGTATCCTGGAGAGAAACGAGGTTACTGGAATTAAAATGTTTTAGTTAGCTAAAGTCATCGGTGCAGGAGCACTTATATTCATCCACTAGCCTTAACTTAAGTTCTCTATTAATCTCTCTTATTATCTTGAAATGTTTATCGCTTGTCTCTAACACTAGATTTCTATTCAAGGCTACTGCGGCAATAGTTATGTCCACCGCTGGGACGGGTTTCCCCATCTTAAGTAAATCCTTTGATAGTAATATTGCTAGCCTATAATCTTCAGTACTGGGATATATTATCATAAGTTTCTTGACCTCAAGTGCTTTAGGAAACTCTATTACATTTAGTATTGTGGTAAAGCCTTCGAGGACTCTAATACCCTTCCTGTATTTCGCTATTAACGAGCATGTATCGTAGAGTATCTTTTCCATTCGGCTTCCCTCGCTTTCTCATAGTAGTTGGCAGCTTTCTCCAGGCTTATCTCTCGAAGTTCTCTAGCAAAATCTTCTCCAAGTTCCTCTAGAAGTTCTTCGCTACTAACAGTTCCTTCAAGTTTCCTAAGATACTCCATAATAGCCTTTCTAGCTACTTCACTCCATTTGACTTCAGAATACCTCTTCATCTTCCTATATACTTCTTCTGGTATAGACAAAGTAATATTTGGCATATGTGAATTATGTGATATCACATATAAATATCTTGTTGCAATGTGGTTAGGGGACTGGTTATTTTCCACTAAATTTCAGGTTATTTTTCTGCCGAAGCCTCGGGGCGTGGGACTGTTATCATATATTTCACTTACATGGAATATGTATACTGGCCGGTTTCCCCTTTTCTCTGGAGGAGTGTAATGATAGGCGTCGTGCACCAGGTTAACGTATTTATGATATTTATCATCTAGATGTATACTTATCTCACCTTTAATTTCAAAGCTTACTGAGGGCGGCTGGAAGAATACAAGACAGGCTTTACTGGATTTCTTAACGAGGTTCCATGTGTGTTTTGATGAATGGGGGATCCTAAGGGCTAATTCTATTGTGGCAAGTTTCTCGAAATCCATTTTCTCTTCTGCTTTCTCTCGCTCGAGATAAATATTCTTTAGCAGTAATTTCAAACCTCTTCTTGAATGCTCCTTATAAAGTTCATTTAGCTTTACTTTATCACCACGACACTCGACATACTTCTCGTCGGTTGCCCTTAAATGCTCCTCAAACTCCCTTATAACTTCCCCAAGATACTTTTCTTTAACCACATAGCCTATACCAACTACTTTTCCATTAACCTCAATTACTCCATCTTCTCCAATTGCGGCGGTACAGAGAACCGGGTTATGTCGGGTAAACTCTAGGAAAAACCTGTTAACGTCTTTTATTCCCCCTAGTAGTGTTTCTTCTAGAAGCTTACGTCTCGCAAAGTAGTTCCATTCCAGAAATTCCCTTGGTAACAAGACCATAACTTCTCCTCCCTTTAAGTATACATGGAATGAACAGTTATTATTTAAATTCATTATATATTAAATATTAAACACCATCTATAGACGCAAAAAACATTTCAAACTAGCCTCGGGAATAATTTTAGCGGCATTAACCTCCATTTATCTTGCCCTAGTTGTGTGGCATTTAACTAATCCGGGCTTCAAACAGTATCCATCTGTGAAAATAGTCTGGGACCACAGTTTTTGGAGAAACTTTGACCCCTACGTCAACCTAGGCGTCAATATTCTATCTGAAAAAAGCTTAGAGTACAATGGAAGAAAACTTGTGATACGTGAAATCACCTATAATGGAGCCGTATTTTCAGGACGGATGCTTAAGGTTTATGCCGTCATGGTGTATCCTAAAGATGTTAAAGGACTTCCGGGGGTTGTTCTAGTTCATGGATATGGTGGAACCCATGAAAGCATGATGGGATATGCTTTAGCGGTAGCCAAGGAAAATTTCGTAGTGTTGGCTATAGACGCTCCGGGGCACGGTAGGTCTGAGGGTCCCCGTCCTTCACCTTATAGTGTGGCGAATATGAGCGAGGGAGCTGAATCGCTCTTGTTCTATCTTGTAGTATCTGCTGCACGGAGAGGTTTAACAGTTCTAGGGGAAAGCGGACTGGTGGATCCAGGGAAGTTGGCTATTTCAGGGGCTTCCATGGGAGGTGTTGTAAGCTACCTTGTGGCTGCTACAGACCGCAGGGTTAAAGCGGCTATACCTATAGTTGCTTCAGGCGATTTTATCCACATTGTGAGAGCCGGAGGATTAGCTAACACCATGATACCTTTAGATGAGTCTTTGGAGAAGCTAGTGAAAGTAGTTGAATACATTGATCCTTTACATTATGCTCGGAACATAACCTGCCCTATACTAATCCTATTCTCATCCAACGATGAATTCTTTACACTCGAGTCCCTGCATTCAACTTACGCTGATATCGGATCGCAGGTAAAAATACTACATATCGCTGCTAATTGGAACCATTTTAGAGAGTATCCCGGCTGGCTGGGTCAAGCAATAAATTTTCTTAAGCAAGTGTTTTACGGTGAGGAGGTCGGTAAACTACATTGGACAGTAAACAGGGATCCCTTGTTCTTTAAAATAGAGTGTACATCTCCAAAATATGTAGGGTTTAACCTCTACTTTAGGCCAGCTCTAAAAGGTTTCCCTTGGATGAACCTTAATCTAAATAAAGGTTTCCTCCTGGATTTTTCGTTGCCTATCCTTTTTCCGCTCAACATGTATGTGGAGGCTGGTTCGGAAGGTTTTCTACAGTCCACCTCAATATTTAACAGGGGAGGACCAACAATAATACTACATTTAATAATTATTATAATCCTCTTCACTCAATGCTTCTCTAAGGTGATTAAACGAAATGTTGAAGACGCGCTACATCTAACGGCCTATTTATTTTATATAATCAGTTTATTTACACCGTTCCTGGTGTTGAAAGATAGGTTTGAGATCTCGCTCCCGGAGTTCATTGAAAGGTACGGGGTATACCTGGGACTGTTAAACCTGTTCCCCTATTTCGTTTTAACAGTTGCGGCAGTGGCGGGTATAGGCCTCTATCTCAAAAGACCCATCCTAATCTCGGCGCTAAGCTTGGTGACATTGTTTGTGGAGGGATCCCTGGTAGCGTTTATAGGTAGATGGATCCCGGTTTCCCCTGGAATAGGAGAATTCTTGGCTGGGCTAGCGTTCCTAGCCACCTTACTCCTCGAGTTGAAGTCCTCACTGCTACATAGAATATTCAATAGAACTTTAACTCGAAGCAATATAGTCGATCTATCGTTTGCTTTCCAAGATAAGGGGTGATTAAATGTTACTTAAAATCCGGCCAGCCACCCTAGACGATGTCGCAGGAATAACGGAGGTTCATTGCTCAGACATAGATAGATGGTTTAAATGGGAGGACGGTGAACGCGTGGAAGCGAGATACGAGGAGCTCAGCGTGGAGGAGCGTTTTGAGCATGGAGGACCATGGATGAGCGTTGAGACATGTGCTGTGCACTTGAACTATGTCCTTACCTCGGGACAGTATCCCCTGGTGGCGGAATTGGATGGAAAAATTGTAGGTGAACTAGAACTGTACATAGGGGATGAAAGGAGCGTCCTAGGTAAAACAGCTTTTATCGACATACTTTTTATCCATAAAAATTATAGGAGAAAGGGGATTGGGAGGGCTTTAATCGACAAGGCACGTAAACTTGCGATGAAAAAACACTGCAACACTTTAAGCGTATGGCCTGAAAGGGATGCAATACCCTTTTACAGGAAATGCGGCTTAAATAAGACGGCCTTCGAAATAACGTACATTATCATAAAGGTAGGCCACTGTAAAAATTTGGAGGGTAGGGGTAAAAGGGAACCATTTCCAGACAACTATAATGCACTTAGGGAAATGTATTTTATCTCCCCTAGAATAGGGTCGGCGTATACTATTTGGCTTAAAAGCCGATGGATTTTCGCATTGAAAGAAACCAGGATAGTTTTCGATGAAGGATATCTCCCAAAGTATGAAGCCATGTACATTATTGAGAGTCTCTGGCGTAAAAGAAGGGACGCTAGACTTATTTTCTGGATAGATGATTTAGGGAACCTGCCGGAAGCATTAAGCCTGGTTTGCTATAGGGCAAGGAGAAAGGGTTTCGAGAGGTTGCACATGTTTGTAGAGAAGGATATATATGAAGATTTTATTAAAGAAAAGTTTCCCCACGAAGTTAGGGGGAGTGAATTGGTTTTAATGGAGAAATTAACCTGCCCTGACGACTAACCTGTGAACCTTATTTTTTAACCTGGTTGCTGTTCTCCCCAACGTATCTTAAGGCGGTTTCTAAAGCTATTTTTACAGCTTCAACCATAAGGTGAAGGCACATGCTAGGGGTGGGACTGGCTTTTTCTGTTGCTTGCTTAGGTGTATAAGGTATATGCATGAACCCAACGAGGGTTTCGAGACCATACATCTCTACTGTATGCAATGAGATGTATAAAGCGTAGTTGCAGAGGAATGTTCCAGCAAAGAAAGATTTTCTTGCAGGGATCCCGTTTCTCCTAAGCGACTCCACTATCATGTCCACGGGTATGGTAGAAAAATAGGCTACTGGGCCATCGGAATAGATGGGTTCACCAGAGGGCTTATAGCCGTCGCTGTCGGGTCCAGTAGCCATTATGTTTAAAGCCACCTTCTCCACCGAGATTACCGGAGAACCGGGAGCAAGACCCAAATGAAGTGCTACTAAAGGCTTCTTCTCTAGTATAAGGGCTGGAAGGGTATCTTTAACCCTCCTATACGACACCGGAAGCACGTATCCAAGCACTTTACATCCACTTAAAACGCTTCCAGCAAGCTCTTCAACAACATCCATTGTAGGATTATATTTCTCCCCATTCCAGGGCTCAAACCCCGTCAAAAGTATGAATTTATCCGCGTGTTTTTGCATGTAGATTAACACCGAAAAATCTTTTATAAATATGGACTCCCGGAATCGCTGAGCCTAACCTAATGGAGAGCAACGTTTAAGGCGTTGAGCCACGCTAACGGCCGATACATATACAGTTACTTGGACTACAGGAGGAAAGGCAAACATTTAACGGTTTCGTTAGAGTTTAAAAATCTGTAATAGACTTTTAGAATACGTTAAAAACGGTGGAGCAGTATGAGTCCACTAGATGAGCTTACTAGAAGCGATAAATATCACCTCTGCGGTAACATAACATCCATATGGTCTAAGGACGCTGGTATCGACTTTTACGTTTACGGGGAATACTTCTATGCCCGCCCACTTTTAAGACCCCTAATTCTCACGGGGAAGGGAAGGGACCAGCTGACTTTCGTTTCCAGAAAATGGACCCCCCATGTTATCTCCGAGACGTATGAAGGTCGCTACACTAAGGCTACGGTTACATCCTCGGTCTACAAAGACACTGTGTTCTATAAGCTTTCAATTCAAGGCAGAGACTACGAGGGGTCTATAGAAGTCTTCTTAGAGGGGTTTATGAGACCCTTCCACTATTTCAGTGAAAGGCTTGTTGAAAAGATGTGTAGTCTTGTCGAATTGGAATGGGAAAGTATGGATAGAAGTCTTCTCTTCAGCTATGATAAAAAATACTTTGTGAACGTCTATGGCGACTTTAGGGTAGATGCGGTATCAAGGAGGAAGGGCGGCTTATTCTATCGTCTTTACATGAAACAGAAACAGCCCTTCACGATAAAAATCGTGGTGACAGGTGGACCCTCAAGGAAGACTGCGGTGGAGGAGTCAGAATCATACTACGAGGACCCCGATGCGTTAATCGAGAAAAGGAGGAGGGAGGTTGAAAGACTGTTCTCTAAAGTCCCTAAAGTGCAGTTGAATGAAAGATACAAAAAACTCTACTACTATTGCTGGTACGTGATCCTCCTGAACGGCGTTGAGATACCTTGGCACGATAGACTAAAACATAGGTTCACTATGCCTTCAAAGTACCTTTTCCTACACCATTGGCTTTGGGACTCGGGCTTCCATTCAATAGTGCTTTCAAACTATGACGTGGAACTTGCGAAAAGCGAGCTTTTAAACCTTTTCCTAAACCAGCAGGAAGATGGAAGGATACCTCACGAGGTGTTCCTTTCACGTAAGCTGTGTAAGGCCGTGTGGGGTATAGATGACTATGTTCCATGGACGACTCAGCCACCTGTTTTAGCCATAGCGGTGGATCGTATATATGAAGTCTCCAGAGACCTAGAATACGTTAAAAAAGTGTTGCCATACTTGATGAGGTACGATGAATGGTTTAGAAATAAAAGAGACTACGATAGAGACGAGCTAATATCATACGTCGATTATCTGGAGTCTGGGTGGGATGATGCTGTTAGATGGGATGAAGCTATAGAAAAATATCGAAAAGATCCGGAGAAATACAAGGCTATGTACGGGAGGATCACGATGGCTCCCGTGGAGGCCATAGATCTCAATGTTTTCATATATATTCAGAGAAAAACCATAGCAAAGTTATCTAGAATACTTGGAAATGAGGAAGATGCCTCATACTATGAGAAACTAGCAGAGAAGACAAGGGAAGGTATACAGCGATACATGTGGGATGAGGATCTAGGACTTTTCCTAGACATATACGAGGAAGACCATAAAAGGATCCCTGTTAAAACCCCTGCAAGCTTCTACCCTATGTTTGCTGGAATAGCAACCCCAGCGCAAGCCAAAAAGATGGTGGAACACCTGCTAAACAGCAAGGAATTTTGGACAACCTTTCCTTTGCCAACCGTAAGCGCAGATAATCCCAAATATGATCCAAAAGGCTATTGGAGAGGAAGAAGCTGGATAAACCCCATATGGTTTGTCTTTAACGGGCTTAAAGAATACGGCTATAACGAGGTCGCCGATATGCTCTTGGAAAAGGTCCTCGACATAATGGCTGAGGGGCCAACGTGCAACGAGAACTATAACAGCGCCACCGGTGAACCTTTAGGAACAATAGATTTCGGCTGGTCCACTCTAATACTTGATATGATACTTTCCCAAAGTTCAAAAAGCTGATACGATAATTATTTTAATTTATCTACCTCAACTTACTACCTTAAAGTAGCATGTATTGAGTACCGGCTACTAGAAGAATATTGGAAGTGCTACTTCTTCTCCAGTCTTAACCTATTCAGTAAGATTAATATGTTATACCATGGAATATTCCATGGTGAATATTTTGATCACAACTAAAGTAGATAAAATGGGTAGGACGGTGATACCAAGCCCTATAAGAAAAATCTTGGGTATAAGGGAAGGAGACCACGTAGAATGGGTCATCGAGGAGGGTCGAGTAGTGGTCAGGAAGAAAATCCAAGTAAATGAAGATGCAGTAAGGAGGAGATTTAAAGAACTTAGAGCAAAGGCTCCAAAATGCTTCGTCGAGAAGGAGGAGAGGGAGGATAAATGGGCACTAGAGTATTGGGCGCTAGCAAAGCTTGGGCTCTAGGCGTGGTTGATGTAGGTCTAATAGTACTTAGTCACTGCGAAAACCCTGCGAAAAATGAAGCCATAGATTTTCTCGAAAAAATCTTTCTAGGTGAAATAAATGCAAAAATACCCGTGACCGGTTTCATAGGTGCATACCACATATTGACTAGGTATCTAAAAGTGGAAAAGGAACAGGCAAAAACGGAACTGTTGAAGACGCTTGAGTTACGGCATCCATCTCTCATATCCGATGTATCAGTTGACCATGCAATAACTGCCCTTAAGAATGCCGTACGGTTTAAAGTTGAGGGATGGGACGGCTATCTCATAAGCCTTGCAGACAGCTTAGGAGCGTCAATAATATACACTATTGACAGAAAACTAGCTAGAGTGAAACACCTAAGCATAGTAATACCCATAAGCAGGAGAACTCTCCAGGAATATTATCAATGGATTGAGGAAAAGCTAAAGGACAGATGTCATACTAAAATCTAGAATTCGGCGTCCTTGAATCCACTTATGATATATCATCTATCAAAGCAAAAGTGTGATAGAAAACGAGGTCTAGACACTATATTTAGCCAGCATTTTTAAGGAAATCATTATATTGAAATGAACTGCAGAGCGGGTCGCGGTAATCTAAGTTCTTTAAAAGCAACCTTCTAGCAATACATCCTCCTTGGCAATCCATCTTGATGGCACAGTTATTACAGGCTATGGGTATAGGTGATCTAGCTTCTAGTGGATGATGTTTATAGTCTTCTATGATTTTATCAGGTTTATCGGTAAGAATGTTCCCTATGGTTAAATCCAATGTATCGCACAAAAGCACCCGTCCATCCGGCCCGACATCTAGGGTGGTGTATGCTGGACACTTCCCTACGTAAAGGTGTTTATCAGAAACATATAGTCCGGCGAACGGTGCACACCATATTGAAGCATATATATCTTCGTTTTTTGCTGTATTTTCAGCGAGTTTTATTGCTTCATACACTTGTTTGTTAGATGGCATAGCGTTTTTAGCTCTCTTAGTTGAAGGTATAACTGGTATCAGGGACATGTAATCAACTCCTAGATCCCTCGAGAATACAAGATAATCTCCAGCCTCTCTGTAATTGTATTTAGTTATGGTGAAGCATGAGCGTACAGTAACCCCTAGATCTATCAGCATCCTTATACCTTTCATTGTAGGATGCCACGTGCCTCTTCCCCTTATCAGCTCATGTGTCTCCGGTCGCGCTCCATCTATACTTGTATAGATGGTGATTTCCCGTCTAGCAAGATTTCTGGCTATTTTTTCAGTGAGAAGTGTAAGGTTGCTGAACACCGACACTCTGAGACCATGTTCTCTAAAGTAATCTATAATCTTAAAAAGATCTCTTCGGAGTAGAGGCTCGCCACCAGTAATGTTAACCGAGTCGGCGCCCAGCTCCACTATTTTTTCTGCTAATGTAAGAGCTTCATTTGGAGGAAGTTCTTGCCCTAGATCCCTTCCCTTCACGTAACAGTGTGAACAGTTGAGGTTGCATCTAGAGGTTATTAACCATATAACAAACATGGCGAACCGCCCCTAGCATCCCTGGCTTCTATGATAATTCAGATTTAATACAAGTTGTCTTGACTTCCATTTGGGTTAAATCCCTCTAATACTCCTGGCAATTATATAGACAACTGGGTTAAAAACCTTCCTGGAGCAACTCTACCGACAACCTTCAGGGGCGTAGATATTTAATATTCCAGTTACGTGGAGCCTACTGTGAAGCACTTTGGCTAAAATATTTTATAGTTTTCCGGACAAAAGTTTGATTGGGTAAGAGATTTGCTTCTGAAGGAAGCTTGGGATATTCTCGAGAAATCCAATGAATCCTATAATACTGAACATCCATCGTTATGGGTGAAGGAAAAGGACTTTAATGGGCTCTCGGCGGTCAAAGGTCATGTGGCCTTTTTTGTGTCGTTTCAAGATGGGCGAGTAGAACAGATAAAAGGTGAGGGAGAGGGAAGGGATAGAATAGGCTTCTGGTACGATTTTTTACGGTGTATCAGAAGATTAAACATTGGTTTATACACTGATGGTGGATGTATTCCACCTGATAAAAATGCAGTAAAATACGTTAGTGGACTGGGCTGGAAGGGGCATCTCTATTCTATAAACGGGGTTAAGATCGAGAGAATAGATTACATATCGCTGGATAAGCCGATTCTCTACATTGTTTTCAGGATTAAGGGGGGAAAGGGATGTGTTTTGGAGCTAGTTGTTGAA
>QMRH01000009.1 GCA_003650675.1 Thermoprotei archaeon
CCTCTATTCTTGTTAGTTAAAATAAGGGAGTACCATCTTGTTCCGCCGAGAGAGAATATTACATCGAAGCGCGGTGTGGTGGCCAGTTCGGGGTTAACGAAGATTTGTACAACACCGGTTATGTAGTTGGGGTGCGGTATGAATGCCACGAACTCCGGTAACATGCTAAAGAACCTAGCAAAGTTTTGTGAATAGTGGTCGATTATAAGTATCCCCATTTCATCAGTGGGGGAGAATGTTTCAGGGTCGATTACATCGAATACAACTAGACTCCCGGCTGGGAACAGCGAGATTTCAGCATATGTTTCTGGCTGAGGAGCCACCGCTATAGTTCCTCTGACCGTACCATATTCTCCGAAATCGACCACGTAGTCTACAGGTCCTTCTGATGGATCATCCTTATATGCGGAAGGCGTGTAGGCTCCGCCTGGAACCACCACTGGAACCATAAATTCACCTTTATCGTCAGAGGTGACTATAATGTAGTGTCTAATATATGGTCCCAGAGGCTGTTGGAGCAACACACCCTGGAAGAACATGAGTACTACAGTGGTTCTTGGAAGAGGTTCATAGGTTCCCTTAGTCATATTGTAGATTAACGTCCTACCAACTAGAATCCTGATGTCGTTTTCCTTGAAGTCGTGTTCGCTGAAGGGTAGCTCGTATTTATACTGCAACAGTGAATTTAATGTATTTGCGTAAGCGTTTGCCACCAGACTAATGTTCTCCTTTTCCTCAACTGTCCCCTCTACTACGTCGCTTGGAGTGTTACGGTATGGACTTAAGGATACGGTTCCAATAGAGTATGAAAGTATCTGGAGAAGGTCAAAGGCTTCGAATTCAAAGTATCTTATGGAATCAAGTGGGGAGGTAAGCGGATTATATTCATCGAAGTAAAGCACCTGCTCAGCCTCACGTTCTCCGACAAGCTGTATAACCACGTCTCTAAGAACATTCCATATTCCAGGGTATTCCGTGGGTTTACCTGTATCCCATCCCGTCCTAAGTTTAATAAAGTTGTTAGAGTAAGATATAGGTGTCGAAGCAGAGACAGAGGCATGAAAGTGCCCTTGGTCGTATATACCTATCTTAGAACCGTATGCCGAGGCGGATATTTCAGTTACTATCCTTAATCTGTTCAAAATGTCCTTTAAAGTTTCGTTTCTGTATATGGCGTCGTATATGAAGCTACGGGCCCCGGAGAGAGCCTGATGATGACCCGAAAAGAACCCTATTAAAACAGTTCTCAAAGGCTTTGTTTCGGCGAGCTTTTTAACCAGTTCAATTAGTATACCTATGTTGACCGCCTCATCCTGTCCGGGGTTTAACTCAGGTATGATAGACCAGCTATCGTAGTAGGTGAATGCCGCCACTATTTCGTCTTTAAGGTTGGGGTCTGAACCCTCTATTAAGGCTAAGACATTGTATCCTGTTCTGACCTCTAACTTCATTCCTACTTTAATTACAGCCTTAAAGTCGCCTTCCCCTCTACGCAGTTTATCTAGGACTGGAGCTATGTCATCCTCATATACAGCTACCCGCGGCAGGTCCACCGGCAACCAGAATCTCTTCGTTAGGTCCTCAACATACGTGTATAGTTTACCTTTATCCAGGACAAATATTATTCCCTTTGCCCCGAGATAGACCGCCCATCTCCAGGCTTCACCGCTGTCAAAGTCGAGCACAACTATTTTTCCGGCTACATCGGTTCCCTCGAAGTCCCGTAGATCCCCGTACGTACTCTTTATGTATACTAATTTCCCTTCGAGCCCACTTGTGTAGCATGTTTCAATTAAATTGGGGGCAAGGGCATAGGCTTTGACCGTTATTTCTGTATTTGGGCCTGAAATAGTTACAGAGGACCCATAATCGTAGGGGACGGTGACATTAAAGGATTGTATTATAATGTTGTCAACGTAGGTTCTTATCTGATCTACGATATAGTCTCTGGTTTTAATCGATCCCTCGTAACCTGTTATGCGTGAACCGAACGCAGAGATCCTCCATACATGTTCAAGAACGTTTTCTGGGTTTATTTTTATCAATTGGTCTACGGTAGCTGCTTTTGATGGAGGCAGATAGAAGAAGAACGGAAGTACTATTACCACTGCTATTAACATGGGTAATATTTTCGCCCTCACCATATGCATCTTCTCCTTACCTCTTATTATTTTTAAACCATGTTTTAAGGTTATCGTACCTCTCCTATATTAGCTGTGATACCACAGCCTCCCTCACGAACATTAATGCTGTAGAAAGGCTTAGTATGACACTGGATCCCGTCCAGAAGCCGGCAGCCACCGTCATAATGTAGCGTCGAGACCACTCCGTACCCATCTTCTTCTCTAAAAGCCTCTTTATCAAGTACCCTAGGAAATATGCTGTCACGTTACTAGGCATATCCATCATTCCGCCTATCAGTCCGAAGACCACTGGTACTCCCGTGAAGGATGCTAGTGCCGGGAATATTCTCGGCATAACCACTATAAGCGAACCGAATATGAACGCTGCTAACACGTTTATTCCGTTGAGGAAGAGGAAGAATCTCCTTGTAATGAACAGTGAACGTATTACAGCGTCGGCCGGGAACGAGGGGGCTGGAAGGAACCTAGATGGAACATCGTATACATGCCATAACAGGCCCGCCACGATCAAGCCCACTATTGTCGTTAAAAGTACACCTGAAACATGGGCTTTTATGATGCTTATTGGCTTAGTGTTAGTCAGTTCAGCCGCTTTATATCCTATACATAAGTCTGCTCCACTAACCTGTATTACGAATGGATTGAACCAGACGTCGATGTCCTCAGGCTTCGTGGTTATAAGCAACATTACATAATCAGCGTATGGTATAGTGAATCCTGCACCCATTAAACCTATGGATCTGGCTGCAGCTATAGTGTTTATGAAGCTTAATCCGAGGGATATCACCAATACTGCTGCCAGGAAGAGTATTCCATGAGGCCTTGGAGAGTATGACATGAAGAGGTAGTAGGCCATAAACGAGGAGAGTATTAAGGGGGCGATGAATAGGAGTATTGCTGTTTTACCGGATATTAAGCCAGCCTTTCTGGCTTGCTCGCCCTTCAACGAAAAAAAGCTTTTCACAGCTACCGCGGTTTGTCTTAAATTCAGCAGGAAGGGTGTTACAGCACCAGCAAATATCAATCCTATGCCGAAGCTAAGCCAGAAGTAAAGATAAGGTTTATACCAAGCTCCAGAGAGAGTCCCGGGAATGAACATCGGTTTCCCACGTTCATATGGGTATACGCCCATGTTTACAAGTATTGGAGGTAGAACAAGGTATACTGCAAGAGAGCTAATAAATGTGCTGATAACCACTATGTCGGGTATAATCATTCCCAACGCTAAGAGCATTATATTGGTTGAAATGCCTGTAGTGGCCCCCGGGAGAAGCCACTCTATAGACTGTGTCAAATCAAAGTGTATGGTAGGTATAAGCGTGATATGAAGCCCCAAGAAAACGAGGGCTAAGGCTGGAATCAGAGACCTGAAGATCTCGTAGATAGCAGAAAACATCGTGGATATAGCGAATATCTTGTATCTCTCGCTCTCTCCCCCTGAAAGGGATTTAGCTATCTCCGCGGCTACGGCGCCAGTAGGGAATGGAAGCTTCTCCACCTCTATAAAGAGTTCCCTTGCAAGTAATGAAAGGGAGATCGAAGAGGTTAGGGAGATGGCCGTAGAGATGAATGTAAAGGCTATCGGTATAAACCAATCTGGATGCCAGAGAATTCTGTCTTGCAGGGCTTTGCTCGTCTCTAAGGGAACAACCCACGTGGGTATCTTATCGGCGTAGCCGTAAAGCTTCGTTATCGGCGATTTTCTTAAATACACGTTGAAGAGAAAGCCTCCCGCAAACGTTGCAGCCATGGATGCACCCCACCTTATGGTTGCAAGCTCCTGTTCAGTCAACGGTGAAAGCATAAGCATACCAAATTCACCGAAAACGAGCATAGTAGCATATGCCGCTGCTATCCCTCCGACGCCTACACCTGTGGAAAGGTACACCCAGAGAAAGGCCGGCATTAACACAAGTGAAGAAAACAGTATTGCAGTAAAGGTCCTTGGAGTAAATCCATCCTTTAATTCCAATTCTCCTACCGTAGTTTCCTCAACCATTTATTCTCCCTCACCCACATACCGTAAGTTAAGGTAAATTACAGCAACCTTTTTTAAAAATTTTCATGGAAACCATTTAAATGAGAACCCTAAAGATAACTATCTACATGTACTTTTACAACAGCGATTATAATATACTTAGGTATGACAAATTTTTCAAAAAGTTTACAATTAAAGAAGATTATAAGGGGACTTCGTAGAGGAGAACTCTGTCAATCTCATTATTTAGACCTATATCACTTGGGTCTATTGCCTCTACGTAGAGGAGAAGACGGTTCTTAAATGGGTCGTAAACAATGTCTACGTAACTGTGCGCAGGATAATCTTTTCTCTCAAAGGGAGACTGCGGAACCCACTTTCCGGTAAAGAGTTGCACTAAATTAAGGTTTTTTAGGTCTAGAATGTATGCGGAGAATGTATCTGTTACAGCTGCATTCTTGATGACAACTCTATTGTCGAAGCCTACGAAGGTTGGTCCGAAGGAACCGGAAAATATCTTTCCGCAAAGAAGCATATATTTAGGTTGCTCTCCTCCGTCAAGTTTCATGACCCCAAGTTTATGGAAAGTGACTCCGTCTGTGCTTATAGCTAAAGCCATGTTGACTCGGCTCCCGTTATTAGCCTTGTAGAGAGCTAAATACATCCCATCGATTATATCTATTGTTGCATCTCTCGCTTCAAGAGTATCATATTCATCTCCCCTAGATAGTACAACACCATGATATTCCCAGGGACCTCTAGGATCATCGGATTTCAATAGAATCGTATCCCATCCAGGTTTATCATGGAATCCTTCATTGTCCACTGAAACGTATAGATGATATTTATCGGTTGAAGGATCCTTCAATAACTGTTGTCCCTCAATACTCTTCACTTTTACACCAGTTTCCTCCGATAATTCCTCCCTAGTAATTATGGCTGCCAGGTGGAAATCCTCCCCATTACTGGATCTATAAATCTCTAAGGCATACCCTCTCACCGGATAGGCCTTACGTGGTCTTGTTGTAAGCCAAAATTCGTGATTTTCATAGTCTACTAGCACTTTTCCAGCTCCACGCCACGAGCCCGGATTTAGGTCCGGTGGTTCTAGAACAACCTTCAAGAACCTCTTGTTTGCGAGGATGTATTGTGGTGGTATGATTCCATACCAGTTATAGCCCCAGAAACGCCTATTTTCCATCAAGTTATCACAATCATCCTAAGGGAGACGCACTTAAAATTTTTTAGATCAAGTCTAAATGTAATATATCACTATAATCTATAGGTGAATTCATGGCCACATTTAGGACACTTGACGTAGCTACATCCGCTGACGGATGCAGGACATTTGGAGCAGGAAAATATCCTAGAGTAAGATACACTGAAAGTGTATCCACATTTAGGGCATGTAACCAGGTCACGTGGGTTCCCTTTAATCCTCATATCAATACGCCGTTCTCTCCTCAAGGCGGTTTAAGTAATTTTTGCAATATTCAACCACCTTGAGGAGTTCTCCCCTAAAATTGAAGGACAACCAGGTAATATCAATTTTTCTTTAAAGAAGAAATGGATGCTATTTGGAGGGGGATTTGGGTCTGGAGGAGGCTTTTCGGGCTCCACGCAATGTTTTTTCTAAGATTTTGGCGAGAAATGAGTATGGGAAGACCAGTTCCAGAGTTATAAGCGATGCTGAAATATACTCCAGTGAAGACTGCGGCAAAAAAGTGTTGAGGTAATAGTCCGGGTTTCCTAGAATGGAAGCCGTTACTAGGCTTTGAATGATTAGACTTAGATACGTCCACAAAGCTATCCTACCAATCTTCTCTGGGGTATCAACAAGTATACCTACAAATCCAGCGACAACCACATATTTTACGAATGGTTGGAGAATCCTCTGGAGAATCATATTGATGTCTAGGGGGCTGGTGTTTAGGATAGCTAACGATGATATCGGGCTAATAAATGAAGCTAGGGCTCCTATACCGAATCCATGAAGGGCCGAGAGACAGGATATGGAAGCTATTATCAGACTTTCACCAGCAAAGGAGTATAACCCTCTAAAGTACGGTAAAACATAGATCATATATGTGATTAAGGCATGTAGCATCAGCCCAAGAACCGAATTTCTTTTAGGATATCTTTTTATCATTTTACTTACCACCCTTCTTGTATATTGCTTGCCAAAGTAGTATTATTCTCCTTATCTCTCGGATCACGGTTTCGGCAAGTTCACGGTATCCCATACGTATTCTGATAGGCTTCAGTTTAAGATGTACCTTATAGAGCCTTGTATTTAATATGGGTTCAACCTCGATTATTGCTTTAAGCTCGTTAGGTTGCTCGCTTACGTTCTGGACGTGTATCGTTAAAACGTATCTTTCCTTGTACTTTGTAATCTCCACGGATGACCGCGTTAAAACCGAGTAAGGTGGAAATATAGCTAAAATCCTTTTCTTCACGAACTTTAGGAAGTTTTCAACTTGGTGTTCCTCTATTCTGAACGGTAACTCTTCTTCGAGTTCTTTTTGCCGTTTACCTAAGGTCCATCTTGTAACCTTACTGGGAACAACCCTTAAGGTAGCTTTTCTAGCGGGTAAAATTGTGGCTAGTGTAGTGACTAGTGTTGCTAGCATTAATCCTAAAACTGTCCATAGTGGTGAAAGCCTGTAGTAGAGTTCCTGGAAGACGCCCAGCCTGCCGCCTACGACAAGTAAACCTGCTCCTAAACTATATCCTAAACCGCCACCCACCAATGCTAAAACCAGTGCTTGCGCTGTAAATAGGTATTCGATCTGCGAGGGACTTAATCCCAGTGAACTGTAAATCCATATATCCTTTCTTTTCTCATATACTGTTGCAGTCATTGAGTTCATGCATATTAGAATACCGATTATTATGGGAACTAGGGCGGATGTTCCTATAAGGCTTATTGAGGTGCCTTTAGTCAGCGTCTTGGACATACCATTTGAAGCGTAGACGACAGCTTTATAGTATAACAATAGTTTTCTTGCGTTCGAGTAGGCTTCATCGGCGTCTTTTTCAATGGCGTATACACCGGTTATCCGAGACGAGACGGAATACCTGTTATTTAGATGCATTATGGCAACGTATCTAGAATCGGCTGTTTCGGTCCTATAGGCGCCGCTTTCCTCTTCTCTAATGTATATTTTAGGTAGAATGGTATCGCCGTCTACGTCTTTAATGGATCCCAATTTTTCTTCGTCGAATATTCCTTTGATTTTAAGGTTCATTATAAAGGAACCGAATGGACTATACAATTTAATGTAGTCGCCTGGCTTGACTTCAAGGGCTTCAGCCAACGTTTTACTGAGAAGAATATCTCCAGTAGCCTCGATATAGTCTCCCTCCACCAGGATTGAATCATCCAGCATGGTGACTTCCTTCTCAATTGTGGGGTCTATGAATAAGATGCCTTCTAATGAGACCCTTTTCTCGCTGTTCGAGCCTATTGAATATAGGAAGTCCTCCTGCCACATAGTTTTAACCCTAACCAGAATTTCTTCTAAAGGTTTGTCCAGCAGTTCGCTTATTCTAGCAATATCCTGTGTGCCGACGTTCTGTGACACGCCAACCAATATCTTCTTGACGGCAGTCTGCTTAAACATAAGTGAAGAGACTATTGTTTCCTTACTCGAAACCGATGTAAAGGCTACAAAGGACATTACTGTAATCGTGATCGTCGTCAAAAGTAAGATTGTACGTAATCTTCTTTTTCTCAGGTCGTTGATTGCCAAGTGGAATGCCATTGATACAGCGCCCCAGAAGTGCGGTTTCTCTGGAGTTGGGGCCCGAGATAGGTTATTGGGTATCTCCCAGAAGAATAATATGAATAGTGCAAAGTAAAGTGAAATATATAGGGTAAGCTTGTAGTAAAATAGATTTTCTCCAATGGAGAGGAAATCCTTGTATCCTGGATGCACAAAGTACAGTAGGATCTGTGATAACATGAATATAGTGAAGGCTAGCGCAAGGGCATGAAGACCGCTTTTCTCTGCGATCATCTTTGCCAAAGCGTAGCTGAAGAATATCATGAAGAAGAATAGTACAAAAGATGAGTAGGCAACGAGCTTTGAGTAAATATAAAGGTATCCTTCGAGGGCATCAAGTTTATTTAATATAAACTTGATCTCCGTTTCTGTAGCATATATTTTACCTTCACTATAGGCTTCTTTGAGCAAGTTAATGTGTTCGTTAATCAATTTTATATCGTTCTCTGTTTCAGCTGGTATATAGCCCTCAGATATAGCTGAATTAACTAGGTTGCTTACGTATTCAAGACGAGAATATATTTCCCTTAAGAATATTTTAATACCCTCGGAAACAGCATCAACAAACGTTATTTTACCGGGACTTACTACATATCCTTCGGTGCCATTCGATATCGTTATCCTTCTACCTAGAATATTTTCAATGGTGATCGAGTATGTGCCTGGGGGTGTTAAACTGATTACAAGGCTACGGGTGCTGGATATTGGGAATGTTCTCCGCCGAAGATGTCTCAAGTAGATGGTTTGTCTGTTTTCAAGGTCGCTTAAAGTGGTTCCCCATATATACTTGTTTGAGAGAACCAATACTAAAAGCCCGTAGGGGCTAAGCTTAGCTGTAGTTGTTTCATTGAATGTAATAAGAGCTGTTTCCAGCGATGAGAAGGCCCTTGTGATCCTGGAAGATTTATCTACATTTATGACGGAAATTATCAGATTCGGGCTATTCTCCGTGAAGACAGGCAGCTTAACAATATTCCCCGATGTCGAGGAGACATAAAGGTAACCTAGATCTGTTTGTTTATATTTAACCAACAGGTATCCGTTTTTGTATCCCTCGATTCTTAAAGTTACATTACGGTACGCTTTTTCGAGGGGTATTACCTTGAAAACAGGGATATCAACATAACTGAATTTTATGGAGAAGGCTGTTTTTTCTAAAAATACCTTCAGTATGGCCTCAGCTTCATGGGGTTTTTCACTAGAATATATGTCAAGAACACGAAGATACATGGATCCGGATAAAACGTATCCATAGTATTTGGTTGTGGTTTCCACATTCCTTCCGTCAAGATTTAGAGACACCTTCTGAACCGAGGGAAGGTTTTCTTTCCCTTCGACTATAAACTGGATTCTAGCTATGTGAAACATTCCTTTCTGAAAAACCTGTAGTTTGACAGGTCTTCCAGGATTTCTAATCCAAATATCCCTTGTACCTATATATGTTTGGAAAAAGTTTTCTACTCGAGGCTCTAGCTTAAGTTTAGCTACATAGAACTTTGAGTTTATAGATAAGCTACCCCTGTTGTCTGTGAATAAATAGAAGGAATAGGAACCTGACCCAAAAACTGTTACGGAGACAGGATAGCTCGTCAGGGGGCGATCGTTCAAGTAGTATTCTATCTCTAAGCTTCCTTCCTCGGATTGAACATGTATTTTGTTTCGAATGTAGTTGTAGAAATCCTGTGTGAAGGACTTGTTTGGGCCTGAGAAATCTAAAAGCTCAAAGGTAGAAAACAGGATTACCAGACCATTTCCATACCTGCTTTCAGCCACTAGGAATCGGCTATTTTGAATAGATTTTAACAAAGGGTTTATGTTACCTGTGGAAGGCTCTATGTACCTTCCTTCATCTAAAAATACCTTTTCCATCGTAGAAATATTCGATTCGACCTCAATCCATCCTTTAGATACGTTTGATGTAAAGAGGCCTCCGAAGACTCCGGCTAGTTCATTGAGTTTGTCTAAATCACTTCTCTTATCATATATGATTACTATTATCCCACCTTCCGTTTTAACCCATTCTTTGATAGCCTCAAGTTCCTCGTACATGTATCCTCTTTCCAAACCATTTACCACAAGAACGTCTATAACGGAAAGAGAGGGCTGGGAAATCCCGCCTAGATCGGAGATAAAGGTTGTCACCACATTGAGGTCTCCACCATAACTAGAGGGTTGCCATCCATCTATCTCAAATCCATGCAGGTCGTCAATTCCAAGAACGATAAATCTAGTCGATGTTCCTTTACAGGTTCCTGAAATCGGGTAAATGATGAGGATTAAAAATAAGATGGTTGTAACTTGCGCTAGCGCTTTCTTCCTCATATCACTTCACCCTTCCTCTTCTTGTAGATTAAAATCGTTACTAAAGATGCAAATAAAAGTACTGTTACCACGCTAAATTGGGCGATAAATACGTCTGGAAGCATGACGTCAACCTGTTCTACGTAGAATGTAATCTTAGGATCTTCTCCCAGGACGTAATCATATGGGTCTATTTTCACCGCTAAGGGTCTTTCGGGGAGAACTGTCTTTATTTTACTTAGTGAACCGTTAACCCAAAGCCATTTTAAATAGTCTCCGCTAGACGTTTTTATCAGGAATGGTATTTTTAGTTTCGCGTTAAAGAGAAGACTGTTTAGTTGTTCAACATCCATTTCGAGGACGTATCCTCCAACAGAAGGGTAAGTCTTCGAAGCTACAATATCATAGCTTGGGATCCCATTACCGTAAACCCATTGCTCGAAAAACCAGTCTAGGTCCTCTCCGGAAACTTCTTCAGCAACCTGCTTGAAATCCTTTATTTTCGCGATTTTAAACTCAAATCTCCTGAAATAGGTTCTAATGATGTTAAAGAAGGTTTCGTCTCCAAGCATTCTTCTCAACATGAATAGAACGCAAGAACCCTTCCTGTAGACGATATAATAGTATGCATGGGGATAGGAACTTTTTTCAAAAAAGCCTACTGGAAGGGCTATGGAATAATCACTATATCTAGACAGGTAAGAGTAATAGCGGGATTTATACATGTTCAGTACTTCAAGCCCCCGCTTCCAATCATAGTTCCATTCAAAGTACAGTATCGTCAACATTTCTGTAAAACCTTCATCAAGCCAAGGTTCATCGTATTCATCGTTGCCTACCAAGCTATAAAACCATTGATGACCTGTTTCATGGGCGACTACAAGCTCTAGATAAAACGCAGTGCTTGGAGTATAGAGGTTACTGGCTATCATGACTAGCATAGGATACTCCATTCCACCGTATCCGAAATCCACCTCCACTATCCTGAATTCAGGGTATGGGTATCTACCTACATGTTCGCTGAAGGCTTTAATCGCCTTTTCACCGAACTTGAGCGCGGCATCACCCATAGAACCTTTATCTTCCTTAAAGTACGAGTAAATTGTAATGTTTTCCCATGTTGTTTTAAGCACGGTAAAGTATTTACTTGCTACGAACGCAAACTCCCGTACCTTTGGGGCAACCCAATGCTCCCTCTTTAACTCCTCACCTAGTTGTTCTACCTCAACTTGGACTCCGGTAGCCGCAATAACCATGTACTCTCGAGTAACAATATATACATCGTAGTCGGATATTTCGGCATAAACCGGATCCCCTATCCAGGTGTAGGGGTTTAGGTTCCATCCGGTTTCATCGTACATTGCTAATATAGGGTAGAAGTATCCTAAGGCGAATATCCCATTCCTATAGCCGAATCTATCTCCCCTAAAGGGGATTTTTACGGTAAAGTTTAGCTTTAGCTTGATCGTGCTACCGGGATTCAAGGGAGAATCAAGGTAGACCTTAAGAATAGTTGAATCCTCACCCTCTACTACGAACTTTAACTGTTTAAGGGAATCAAAGTTCTGTACGCTTTCTATGGTAATGTATCCTCCATAACTTTTAAATGCGTTAGGATATACGTGGAAATAAAGTTCATCGAACACCTTATTGTGCCTGTTGTGGTGTTCTAAGATCAATTGCCCCTTTAATATAAAATTAATATCGTCTAGGAAAACGTTTAGGAGGTACTTGTCCCGCTGGGCATTGTAGGCGAATGCCTTCGGATTTACAAGTGATATTTCAAGCAAGAGAATTACTATTAGAGGTACCAGCATGAGGGATTTTCTGGTACATCTTTTCAAGTACATCCCCTACTGAACACTAGGAATGTTTACATGTATATAATGTATATAATATGTATAATTAAAATTTATGGATGATTACTGCTTGGCTTTCATTTTTTCTTATAAAAGAATATTATGCAGGCAACAAGTGTGATTACAAGTATTATGATTAAATACCAGATGAACAGCGATTGTTTATAATAGATGTTAACGATGATGGTGGTGTCTGGTTCGAAGTCACCCACCTGGCTTGAAATAATTTTTGTTATTATCAATACTAGTGTTTGTTTTTCTCCGCTTCTCTCTATGTAACGTAGACCTCTAATAGAGGGGTCGTTAAACGATATTTTAGCTATGTCGTTGCGTGGAAGAGGCAACTTTAATACCAGGGATATGCGGTAATCCGTGAATTTAATTTCATATGTTTTTCCTGGGGTAATTTCTTTAAGCTCATATTTCTCGCTCGGGGTTGCCAGCCTTAAATCCGGATCGCCTAAAAGAACCGTGTAAGCTTTTTGCCATGGTTTGCCACCCTTAATTCCAGCTATATGCAAATTATTCACTATCCTAACTGTTTCGCCAAATGTATAGCCATCAAGGAGCATTTGTACTATGAGGTCAGGGTACCCTGTACCAGCTTCCTCCCCACTGAACTCTAGGCGCATCGCACCGATGTATGCTATCGCTCCACGCGAAACAAACTGTATAGCTACGCTTTGGAAGACTGAGCGAACATAGTTTTCATAGAGGTCGACTGTTTCGCATGAAAGGGTTATAACGATGGAGGGCGGTAAAGTCGGCGGCAGCTGGGCATAGGATATTATAAAGGGTCCTGTAGTGGTTGGCGCCATTCCAAGAGGGTTCCCGTGGAGATTTAAGTAAACCAGTAGATTTTTCTCCTGTAAACCGGCTTGAACATTAAAGTAGGTTAGGTTTCCTTTCCTGTATCCAGTGAGCCTTGTAACCTTAAATTCCCTGTAACGTAAGGCTCTATCAATCTTCATGGAGAGGGTTATAGAGTCACCTATAAATATTAGTAGTGAGTTTCTCGGAAGAGACTTTAATAACTCGTTGTAAAGGAGGCTTCTAGCCATTAAAAGGCTAAGGCTCGAAATATCGATGGCCGTTAATATTCCAACTGGACAGTCAAGATACATGTCTTCATCATGTTGGATAACTACACGGTACACATCCTCTACTTTAAGGATGTTCTTTAGAGTTTCAAAGGAAGCTACAACAACAATCGATCTGGGATTATAGTTCTTTAAAGTAGTCTTTAAAGCTTCTAAGTCTTCGACTGGAAGTAATGTTCTTCTTGACATTATAGCATAGAAGGGGGTTAAAAGCGAATAGCGGTCGCCGGGATACACTACAACAAATCTTTCAGATGAATTGTTCAGTGTATTGTTCAGGAGATAGTCTGCCGGCTTTACCTTCAGGTTGAACCTCGAGGATAAAAGAGTCTGGTTTATACCGTAGACAAAAAACGTCTTTAGGTTGACGTTTCTCGCCTCCAGAAGCTCTATTAAACCCTCTAAATCACCAATACTAGTGAAAGGGTAGGGTACAATATCTCCGCTACTGATGGCAGCATAAAGGATCATTATGAAATTTTTCTCATTTAAGCTCAAAGACCTGTTGTAGAGTAGAAGAGATATAGCGTTTTTCCCCAGAATTTTCGTTAGGATTTCAATTACAGAGGATGGATCATTAGCCTTAATTATTTCATAGTTGATCATCCCACTTAATTCTTCAATAAGAAGCTGTAATTTTCCATCACCTGTACCTAAAACCGGTACTATTTTTATGTCATCTCCTACGGTTCCTAATAAACCTGATGCCACAAGAAATTGATGTATGTCAAATACCTCCAAGAGGTATCCGGGGCTACTCCAACCACCTTTTATCGGGGTAGAAAAGGTTTCTCTGATGCCTGGGTAAGCTATTATAAAGATAATGAGCGCCAAGCATATTAGCTTTTGAAGGCGCCTATAAAGCTTCATCTATATACTCCACCCCTTTAACACCTTAAAAATCCTTAAGCATGTTATCAAATTTTTGTCGTGAAAACTTTATTTATTCTTTGTTTTACAAGAGTATATAAGCTTTACATAAAAATTTATTAAGAAGTTTACGTCGATACTGAAAAAAGCTCTTGGATAAGGTGTAGATATGAGTGAGGAGGTAAAAAAGGAGGTACCTGAAAAAGCGTTTACAGTAAAATCTACAGTAATAGGTATCTTGGGATGCATTGCCTTGGTATTCGCTGATGCTATACTTGGGCCAATAACAGGTTTCGTCGCTACGGCTGAAATAAGCGTCATGACCGTGGTTCTTCTCGCCATTCTTCAAATGTTCCTTAAATTCAAGATGTCCTATGCCGAGTACTCTGTAATTTATGCGATGATTTATGGTGCTGCTGCATCCTATGGAAGCTGGTTTACATTCATATTCTTCTTTGTGCGCCACGCAACCTACCCATCTTGGTTACCCCAGTACGCTCAATTCGTGCCTGAATTCTTTACTCTCCCACGCGAATTATACGACATGGCTCTCGAGGGAGGGCACTTCCCGCCCTATGCTCAGCTAATGGTACCAACATTTACTGGATTAGCCTTGCTTCTCTTACTTGCAGTTATAGGTATATTCGCAACTGCTCCATTGAGAAGACAGATAGTAGAAATAGAGCGTCTACCCTTCCCAGCTACGACGGCTGCATTTACAGCCGTATCGTTAGCTGTTGAACCCCCACCTGTCGAGGAGAGGGTGCCGGTCCTCGGAAGCAGACGCAACTGGCTGCTTCTCGGATTACTTTTAGGATTCGTGCTTGTATGCTTCTCCTCCGGATACCTTGTAGAAACACTGTTCCCCGGTGCAATCGTCTTACCGCACTATATAGGCGACGAACCCTACAGCTCCGGTATACTTTGGGGTCTCCTTCCAGGAGCGGCTTTAGGTCTCGACCTCTCTGGATTCTTTACATGGTCCTGGTTCCTCTACTTCTCACCTATGGATGCATTAATAACAGTTGCATTCATGACTCTATTGGTAAACTTCGTGATAACACCACTCCAGATACAGGCTGGTATAATAGAATACGATCCATCGTTCACTATAGACGATTTATATTATGCGATTGCCTGGTTCTCTGAAGGATATAAATACCATGTTTTGGGTTCAGCATTATTGATAGGAGGTGTTCTTGGCGGCTACATAGCTGCTTGGAAGTATATAGTCGAGAGCCTTAAGGACAAGAAGCCTGAACCAGGTTTTATTTCGCCGCAACTACAGTGGATACTCTCCATAGTAATGGTAATAATCTTAACGGGAGTAATAGCGGCCTTTGGTGGACCTGTGATACCTGCATTTATAATGGCCCTATTCCTGGTCTACATACTCCAGATGTGGGCCATTAGGGGTCTCGGAGAAGTAAACCTGCAGTTTACATGGATAGCACACGCCTTCTACCCGGTTGGTGGCATAGCATCCGCCTTAGGGTTAATAAACTCCGGCGAACTCAACCAGGCGTTAGCAGGATTCATAATGGGTTCAACACTCTACGAGAGAGGAGACGTATCCCCCTCAGCTTTCTTCGAGTCATCTAGGTTCGCCTTCCTCGGTAAAGTAAGGAAAATAAATGTAATATTAATCGCAATATTCATAGGCCTTATCATAGGCGGACTTGGCGGAGCCCTTGTCGAACAATACCTGCAATTCCAGTATGGTTTAACACACGGAACCTTTGGTGCATACTATTACTGGTATCTCTTCCTTAGAGTCCACTATATACGTTATCTCAACCTCCAGGGCTTCCACAGATACGGCTTCCCATACGATGAACGCTTCGCAGTTTACGTACTGTTAATAGTATTGGGCGCCTTGATACCTGTATTAAGGGCTAGGGTGGCTTTCCCCATACCCTTCAGCCCCATAGCCGCAGGACTTACACTGCTCATGTCATCGTGGGCCAACATCGACTGGGGTTACCAGTTCCTCATCATATTGATAGTGAAATGGTTTATCCTCAAGTTGGGTGGCACAAGGCTCGACGAACAGGTGGCGCGACCATTATTCGCTGGCTTAGCTGCAGGCGCCATGTTCGGTTCAGTAATAAGCGGTGTTGCAGCAGCTTGGGTAGCAATCTACGGACCACGATAAAACAGATAAACAAATAGGTGGTAAAACCAAAATCAATTAATTTTTATTCCATTAAATTTTTCTTGAAAAAACCATTTTGATCAACCTTAGGAGCGTGCCTAAATTTGACCTCCCGTAACATAGAATATGAAATAAAGATTCGTGTAAAAAACCTAGATGAAATACGCGAAAAACTTACTTATCTAGGGGCTACACTCCAAGGAGCCGGTGTTGAGGAAGATGTATACTACCAGCACCCATGTAGGGATTTCAAGGAAAGCGACGAGGCTCTAAGGATACGAAATTACGGCACGATAATAGAACTCACTTATAAGGGCTCCCGGCTACCGGCTAATATCAAAGCCAGAGAAGAAATTACGGTAAGAATTTTAAGAGAAGACTACAGTAAACTAAAACAACTCCTTGAAAAGCTGGGATTCAGATCCTTAGCAAGAATAGTAAAAAAACGTGAAATCTACGTCTATGAAAACCTCACAATATCCTTAGATGAAGTTGAGGGCCTAGGAAGCTTCATGGAAGTCGAGGCGTTCACGGACCACAAGGAGGAAGCAGAAGAATCCATCAAAAACTTCCTAGATTTACTAGGCGATATAGGCGAACCTGTTTCTCAAACATACTTGGAAATGATGTTAACGAAAAGACATTAATCTTTAAAACCCACTTGCATCAAACCCTCATTCTATAATCCCAAATGGTTCACACCAAAGGTGATACATTTTAAAAACAGTGAAGGATCAGAGCTTAACATTTAATAGATTGCTTAGATTAAAGGCTTTACTAGCTATGATTTATATTTTATAGGTTTCATAATACATGTGATCCGGGATGCAAGCAAAGGAGAAGAATTATAGACTTAGATTCGGTGTGATAGGAGTTGGTATTCAAGGGGAAAAACATGTTAAAATCTTGTCCACCCATCCTCTTGTAGAAGTTGTTTCCATATGTGACGTTAATCCAGAGAGATTGAAAGAAGTTTCGCAGAAATATGGAATCAATAAAACCTATATCGATTACGAAGAAATGTTAGCTAAAGAGAGACTTGATGCGGTTGTTGTTGCCACCCCAGACCATCTACATTTAAAACCAGTAATCTCTGCCCTCGAAAACGGTATAAACGTCTTACTAGAGAAACCAATGGCAACAAAACTTGATGATGCATTAAAAATGGCTGAAGAAGCTAAGAAGAGAGGTCTACTACTATATATTAATTTCAGTAATAGGTTTAATCCGCCCTTTGCCATAGCACATAAAAAGTTTAGGGAAGGGGAACTCGGTAAACCCCTCTACGCCTATTTCAGGTTAAGTGACACTATTTATGTGCCGACAAAGATGCTTTCTTGGGCTTCAAAAAGTAGTGTAGTTTTCTTCCTCATGAGCCATACAACAGATCTTGCACGATGGATATTCAACGACGAGGTACGAAAAGTGAGGGCATACGCCCACTATGAGGTATTGGAATCCTTGGGTATAAGGACGCCAGATTATGTGACAGCTGTCCTAGAGTTTAGGAAGGGGGGACGTGTAGTGCTCGAATCCAGCTGGATTCTTCCAGAAACACTGCCAAGTATTGTTGACTTCAATATGGAAATTATAGGCACAAGGGGAGCGATCTACATCAACAACACCTTTCAGTCGATCGCTGTAGCCAATGCAACAAGACACTATTATCCTAAACCAATAGTCCTCGAAGAGGTTAACGGCAGGTTCACAGGATTTGTTAAGGAATCGATATTCCATTTTGTTGATTCCCTAGCATCTAAAACCGAACCTTTAATTAAGGTGAAGGATGGTGTGGAAAACACAAGGGTCCTCGAAGCAATAGTTGAATCTTACACGAGAAATACGGAAATAGTTCTGGAAGAAAACCGGTAAAATATAACTAACAGAGAAAAATTATTGAATAGATAAAACATGTATGTTTTATCTATTCAATAATTTTTTCAACTCCTTTAAGGGAGGTATTTCTCTTATGAAATCCTGTGGAAGTTTGTTCCAGTCTATTCCTCTCGGTTTAGGCGGCCTATTTTCAACCTTTATGGTTCGTGACGGTGTGATTATGTAGTCGACTATAGTGTCGTAGGGGCTGGCTTCAATGGACTCCTCGACGAGTTGGCAATCATGGATAACAGCTATAATAGGGGTTTCCTCGCCGACAACCCCTATTTCTCTAAGCATGGCCCATTCAAGGTCAAAGTAGCCGTGTCCTTTACCGTATCTAACACCCTTCATGTTGACTGCAGAAGCTCCAGTGACCAGTAGATCGACTTTTCCCATATTCTTCAGCTGGAGTAGAGTTACAGGTTTCCCGTAGATGTCAGCTCCGTCTAAAGTGGATGCAAAGTCCTCCTTGCCCTCTGGAACAAGCCCTCTATGAAGGATAAGGAAACCCCTTTTAATTCCATATGTTGGCATTATGATCTTTTTACCGTCCATTATTGCATATTCTCTTAGTTTTTGGAGACAGTTGTCCGGTGTTATAAAGACCACTTCCGCGTTAACGTATACGTCCATGGATCTGATCTGATCCGCGCATCTCTCGCTTCCTTTAAAATCTGGTATAAATTCAGCAAAATTCCAGTGAAATCTGGAATCCGGTTTCGCCACCTTAATTAACTCCCTCCAGACCTTCTCTCTAATCCAGTCCTTCCCCTTATCCACGGTTTATCCCACCTCCGAGGATTCTAAGCCCCTCTTCAAGAGTTAGAACCCTCATATTAGGGTTTACCTTCAAGAAAAACCTTGTGATTTGAGGAGGATTTAAAGAAGATTTAAGCAGATCTCTTGTGGATGTGATAACTTTTCTTGTAGGGCCATCCGCTATGATTAGACCATTATACATTACTGTAACCCTCTTTGCGTACTCAGCCACCAGCCTCATGTCATGCGTTATAACTACTATCGTAGTTCCCTCCGAGTTGAGTTTTTCAAGCAGCTTCATTATGCTTTCGGACTGTATGTGATCCTGGCCTGTAGTCGGTTCATCCACCACCAAGACTTTAGGTTTCATCACAAGAACTGTTGCCACGGCAAGTCTCTGCCGCTGTCCTTTACTAAGAAAGTATGGTGGAGTACTTTCTAGGCCTTTCAACCCGAGTTTATCAAGGACTTCATGAACCCTTTCCTCGATTTCATCTTCGTCTAGACCCATATTTCTTAGAGCGTATGCGCATTCTTCGAAGACCGTTGTACAGAAGAGCTGGTGGTCTGGATTCTGATATACGTACCCAACGTTTAACGCGATTTCACTCGCCTTCATTGTACGCGTATCCTTACCAAAGACAAGAACCCTGCCCTCAGTGGGCTTCAATATCCCTACCATGTGTTTTGCAAGTGTGGTTTTACCGGAACCGTTAGCACCAACTATAGCCATGAAGTCGCCTTCTCTAATCGTCAAATTAATGCCATTTAATGCAAGTGTTCCATCGGGGTAAATGTATTTCACGTTTTGGAACTCCACTACACTTCTTCCAGAACCTGTTAAGCTCTCGGAGAATTCCTCAGAAAACTCCATTGTAATGCTCTTCCCTGAAAACTGTTTTCTAAATAGCTTATAGGCTTCTTCTACGGTTAAAGGCAGAAAGAGTGATCGACTATTCCCGCTAAGAGAGTTGAGTCTATAAAAGAGCTCAGTTACCTGCGGTGGGTAAACGCCTATCTTTCTCAGTTCAGTGCATTTAGAGAAGAGCCTTCTAGGAGGCTCGTCGAACACTATTCTTCCCTCAGTTAAGAGAATTATCCTGTCTGCGAATTTAGCTAACTCCTCTACATTGTGTTCTACCACGATTAAAGTTACGTCGTAGTCGGTTCTAAGCTTTTCCAGAACCTTAAAGACCTCCATTTTACCTATTGGATCTAGATCCGAGGTTGGTTCATCGAGTATCAGGAGTTTAGGTAACTTAGCCAACATGGATGCTATGGCCACCCTCTGTTTTTGTCCGCCAGATAGCTCGGATGGATGCTTCTCTTCAAACCCCCTTAAACCCACTATGTTTAAAGCCCATTCAGCCCTCTCCTTAATTAAATCGCGAGGTGCACCCATGTTCTCCAGCGGGAAGACTACTTCATCTAGAACCCGCATTGTAATGAACTGTATATCAGGATCCTGGAATACAATTCCAACATCTTCCATTATACTTGTTAAAGTAGTGTTTAAGGTGTTTTTGCCATGAACCCTTATCTCCCCTCTAAACTCGCCTCTGATCGAATGTGGAATTATTCCCGTTAAAGCTAAACATAAGGTGGTTTTACCTGCTCCACTGGGACCTATTATTCCAACGAACTCTCCTTTACGTACTGTCAGGTTAATGTCTTTAAGCACCCAGTCTACGTTACCCTGATATTTCCACCAAAGACCTTTAACTTCGACAACGTTTCCGTTCATTGGGCTAGAACCCCCGGTAAAATGAACGTAATTAACCCCATTTTCATAGTTAAAGTCAGAGCCGGGGTCGCCAAAAGTAGTATGGCTAAAGCCTTTTCATAAGGCTTCATCTTGTATTCCCGATAGAATGTCCGTTTCCCTTTAAGCCTTGTTCCTTTAACTTCAAGCACATACGTCAACTCGAGCATTCTTCGAATAGCCATGACCATTAGGGGTATTGCTAGGTTAACGTATTTTCGGGCACGCTGGAAGATATTTCCTTTATCGAACGAGGTTCCTCTGAGCACCATGGCATCCCTTACCTTAAGGTAATCATCCAGAAATATTGAGGCGAACCTAAAGGCTAGGCTTATTGTTAAAGCTATGGAGTAGGGTACGCGGAGAAAAACTAGACCATATATTATATCGGTGTCCGTCAAAACAGAGAGAACCAGCGTGGAGCCCACAAGCATCAACATGAAACGTCCCACCATTGTGAAAACATGTAGAAGCGTTACGTCGGTAACATACGTCCCCCATGGTAGATGCCAGTAGACGATATTACCTGGAATACTGCTACCGAGAAGGTATGAAAACATTATTGCCTGTGTTATTATTATAGCAAATGCCAAGAACTTTCCAAGCCTAGACAAGGGTATCTTAGCAACTTTGAAGAGCAGGATAGTTAGTATTATGCCTCCCCAAAGCATGTAAGGCGAGTCTAGGAGAAGGGCTTCAATATTAAAGAAAAGTAGTAAGAATATTTTGAGGGAGGGATGTAGTTTATAGAGAGGGGAATTTTCCTCAACATACAAAAAATATGTACGTTTCATTGGGAAAAACCCCCTACTTCCAAATGTACATTGGAGACTGTTTAACGTATGCTGTAAGGGCTTTCAGTAAGGGCGTCCCAACAGTGACAATCGCCATGGTGTCTCCGATAAAGTAGGTTAGGACACCAATCCACCAGAAGGGCCACGTTATTACACCAAAGAGAAGATGTACCGTTTGCACCCAGAGTCCACAAACTAGGCTTGCTATCATGACGGAGACAACCCACACTACATAGTCTCTTTGTGTTTTTAACTCCGGGTTTGCTTTAAGGGCCTTAAATATGACCAAAGCGACTAATGGTGCTATGAAATCGCCCAGTCCCCCATCAACCCATATGTGTAAAGTATAGCCGAAGAAGTATCCCATAGCTATGGTTGTGGCAATGTGTCCGCCTAAAGCCCCCCAAACTCCAAACCAGAGGGTCATCACGAAGTAAAATCCAGCAGGAATCCAGAACCCGGAGGCGGCTGGAAGGCCAGGGATAGGCACCAAGATTATAGCGAAAAGGGCTAAAGGGAGGCACAGACCTGCGGTTACAGCTGTTACAGCTATCTGCTTGATCCCGAAACCCTCTTTAGCCATCCATTTCACCTCCTTAAAGGCTTATCCACCCCATTAAGACCTGCCCTATGAAGGCTATCACAAGCCAGACTAGGGCTACTTCGGCCAAGACCTTAAATAGGAACATGTAGAGGTAGGCCTGGTCTTTAGCAACCACGTCGTCGATCTCTTTCTTTATCTTCTTCACACCAAGGAAATCCAAAGCAACTGTTACCAGAGTTAAGGCGAAGAACGTGTATACGTAAAATGCGGTGTAGGATAAACCCATATTTATCTCCGTTTGGAGGTCGAAGGAATACTTAATAAAACTTACTGTCAAAATACATTCATTTTAAATATAATTTTATCAAAATAGTAAAGTTATACATATTTAACATGGGATTAAAGAAGGTAAAATCAGCTTCCCGCTAATCTAGGCTAACAACTATAACTCCCGTTACTATTAGAGATTCCCATATCCACCTTTTCCAAGGTATTTTTCTTTACCTTAAAAAAGCTTCTACAATTAACAATATTTGAGCCCACTATACTAGATACTTACCAAGGCATCTAACGCTGCTTTAGCAGCCTTCAATTCCAGGCCGTCTATTTCCTCTTTTTTCAATGCTATGCCAGTCGCCAGGTTATCTATCACCATTAATGCTGCACCGGACTTGAAGCCCCGTAGACGGGAAAGCGTGAAAAGGGTTGCACATTCCATTTCAACGGCTACTGCTTTAAGACTTCTCCACTTTGGAGTTAAATGCTCCTCTGCATGGAAGGCGTCACTAGATGCAACTATACCCCTATATGTCTCAAAACCATGCTTCCTGAACGCCTCTTCAAGCCTGATGACTAATTCGGGTTCCGGTACAGCTGGGTAACAGGTTCCTTTAACGTAGATTCCAACCGTCCCCCCGGCTTCGAAAAGTGCGCCGACAGGTATTACTATTCCACCTAGTTTGACGTGCTCCACAAGTCCACCGCATGTTCCGAGCCTAATTATAACGTTGGCACCAAGCATATGAAGTTCTTCGAACACTATAGCTGCTGAAGGAGCTCCTATACCATGAGCCACCACACTTACTTTGCATCCCCTATACACGCCGGTATATACCAGAAAACCCCGTTTATCGCTTACTTTCAGGGGATCGTCCAAGAGGGTAGATATCTTAGCGACTCTTCCTGGATCCCCTGCTGTTAAAACTTTTTCGGCAATATCCCCAGGCCTTGCTCCAATATGCCATGGTTTTTTAGCTAAAACATGTTTTGAAGACATATTTTTAATAAAGTTGGACTTAAATTTTAACGTATTTACGATTGAGAGAATCCCGACCCTCTAAATACAATAGAATACGGGTTTATCATTTCTCGATTAACCGGGAATACTCGAATATAAAATATAGGAAACTTTTCAGAAAGATAAAATGGAAAAAAGATTTAGTTTTATTTTATGCGAATACGCCCTGCCAGAAGACCACGAACCAGGTTAGTGTGGTCCAGAAGCCTACAGCTATAGTGAAGCCTACAGCTCCTGGAACGACGTACTTGCTGTATACGTCTGCTCCACCGACCTTCAGTACGATGTACTTGAAGATTGCTACTACCAGTGCGTTGGCCCAGAACCAGTATCCGTAGGCTCCGAAGAAGCCTATCGGGTTCAGTATGAACCATGTGAACTTCGCTCGGAGCCAGTACATTCCTAGGGTGACTAATATACCGCTTATGAAGAGCTCCCATCCGTATGCATCAAAAGCTGCCTTAGTGTAACCACCAGTCTTAGCATCGGCCAGAGGCACCCAAGCGTACCAGGCTGCATAGCCTATGGTGTCTTTACCCAGTGGTCCACTCCATCCGCCGAAGCTCGTGTAGAGCCATACTCCATAGAAGTGTACTAGGAAGCTTACTATTATACCTACAATGAGTATTGTGTATAAAACGTCCTTGGCTCTGGTCTTTAGCTCGTATGCTGTCTTATAGAAGTGTAACGAGTTATGTATCACGAAACCTGACATCCTGTGGCCGTCGTTCAGAGATGCCATATACATTATACTGTAAGTTAGACTTCTTGGATCTGGCTTAGCCCACGACCATCCGCCAGTAATAGCACCGAAATCCCAGTGAATGCCCATTCTAAAGTAGTTGTTCCATGGCACTAAGCCTCCCTCTGCTGCAGCCACAGTATAGCCCATTAGAACTATGATAAGGAAGATCACCATTAAGAAGGAAGCTATGGCTGGGGCTCCAACGATGATCCATAGAGCCCAGAAGGCTAAGAATGATAGTATAGCGCCGTAGGCTACAAGCTTATATGATACTCCTTCTTCTTCTGGCGGCTTGGTCTCCCTTATTGATAATAGTATTCTTTTTATGTGCTCCCAGTTATTGATCAAAAACCATAGGCCTATACCGAAAGGCAGGTACCACATCCACTCGACCCACTGGAACGGCCCATATGAAACCCCGTAATACCACTGGCTTCTCTCGTATCCAACCTTGTATGGTAGGAAGCCCATGGTAACGCCGATTGCAGGATATATTATGGAGAATAGCACGAAGAATATGACTGCGCTTATCAAGACGTCTAGGTTCGTGAAGATCATCCAGCTCATCATTGCCAAGTCTAGTGTTCCTCTTGTATAGGATCCAGGTAGGAAGCTTCTGACGTAGTCCGCTAGGTTGAAACTATAGGAGTATGGTACTGCACCCCATCCTATAGGCAAGATAGATAGGATGAACTTGGGGAATAGGAATATCGATGCTATGAGGAAGCCTATCCAGAACAGTCTGCCCTTGATTTCCTTGAAGTTGAATAACATTGGTTTGCCTCCGGTTTCGGTGGTGTAGAGTCGTATAAGCTCGGTTGCCGCCACGACGTGTGGGAATGGAAGTCTTTCTACCTCTACTAAAGGCTTTCTCATTATGTAGCCCCAGAACGCGTAGATGAAAACCAGTGTGAGCCACTGGAAGGACCAAAACAGACAGAAAGGTAGCCATGCTCCCCAGTTTAATGGACCTCCATAAGTGAATGCGTCAATGGCGCTAGGGTCGGCTGGAGCCATTATATTAGGTATTAGGTCTCCTAGCCCGTAGCGTGCGAACGAGGGATGCATCTTAAAGTAGAGTGCCATGAATGGTCCTTGAGCCAAGATAGGTAGCATGAAGATGTAGGGGGCTGTCTGTTCAATGTATGTTGAGAAGGTTATTAAGCCAGCTGTAGTGAAGAGTACAACCCACTCAGGGGTGGTTAGCTTCAGTTTAGGGCTTATCTTGCCCAGTACGAAGTCAATGAACATGAAGAATATTAGTGGGAGCGGGAACCATACATGTCTCCATGCTAGGTGGGGGCTAATATATGCCGCACTTTCCACAGCAAGGGTGGCTAGGATTATGATAATCATTAATACATACATTCTCGGTGTAAGGCCGCTTACAGGAACTTCAACTTTCTTTTCAGACCCACTCATCTTGTAAAACACCTGTTGCAATAGAATTGAGGTCTTTTTAATATATAAGGTTTAGCAAAAGAATTTTAAATGGAAATAGGAAAAATTTTAAAATGGTAATATCCAAGTTGCCTTACTTATCATTACTATGGCCGCGCTTAAGCCTATCACTACACCTTCTCCTGCCGCCACGCCAGCTACTATAACTGCTCTATGTCCCTTCCAGAACTCTTCTCCAAAGATCTTGGGGAAAATGTATTTACCTAGAACAGCGCCGATAAACGTAGGTATTGTTGATGCTGGCAGAACGAATGTTCCAGTTAGAAGCCCGACCGCTGAAAAAGGTATACCGGTAAACTTTGATAATACTTCGCCTACACCGCATACACCTAACATGAGGACAAATGATCCCACGAGAACCTCTGGTTTAAATGCAAATATCTGCCGTGAAATCCACAGAGATGTGGTTGCAGCCTGCACTGGCCATGAAATTAGTGTATAGGGATAAACTGAGGAAGGTATGGGGGCGATGCTCCAGAAGAAGCTTGTATAGAAGAAGCTCATCGTATAGAAGATCACTGCAGTAAATATGAAAGCCTTAAAGAAGTCGGATAACCTGGTCTCAGTTAGATACGCTGCTTTAACGCTTTGCGTCCAGTAAGGTACAGCTGCTGCGCTAACTATTGGGGCTATGAACCAGGGTTCTATACCCTGGTATCCGCTAGCTAGGATAGTTGCCTCCCACACGTAGGGGATCGAAATAGAGTATCCTGTTTCCCCTATGGTGCGGGTTCTGATAAGGGAGTCTAGGAAGCTCCAGCCGAGGGCCACTATGATGGTTAGCCATATTGGGAACCCAAAGCCCACCAGTGCATGGAAGAGTATTACGGACAACATAACTGTACTAATGTAGGCTGCAAGAAGTATCTTTAAGGAAGGGTATCCCCTAACAGAGGAAGCTCTAGTCATCTTCGCCAAGCTTTTTAATGCATTAATAATGTTTCTATAGCTTTTAGCTAACACGATTAGAGAGACGGCTATTGTGAAGCCTATCTGTGGGGCTATCCAGACCCTTATAGCCGACCTCTGGTAAATGTAGTTTATCCCTGCACCCGGAATCCATTCCTCAACCCATTGTGGAAACAGATTAGCAAGCCACGTTAAAGCTATGTGGTTCCCGAAAACCCATGTAGCTATGGATCCTATAAGCATGTAAACTGTTGTGGTGAAGGGTATTAAGACTCCACCTAAATAAGCTAGTATATCGGTTGCCAAGCCGAATAATGCTCCAGGTAAGGCGTTTTCAATACCAAATGGACCCGAAGTTAAGTCAAGCCATGGTATAGGGATCAATTGAACCTGTTGCCCCGTTATACCGTAGCTTAATGTTGGAACCCCGTAAAGAAGAACTGCATAGATCATCCCTATGAGCGCTGAAATAGTGAATACCTTCATTTTATCCGGACTACGTTCAGCCAAGGTTATGCTCATTTCAGCCTGGACTTCGGCGAATGGAAATGGAAGCTTCTCAACCTCTATGTAGAGATAGCTAAACAGGTATGTTAATGAAATATCGTATGCAACGTACATGAAGTATGATGCCACCATTATAGCTATAGGAATAGCCCATTCAGGGTGAATGAATGTTCTAAGCTCGTGGACCGGGCTATCGTATCTGGGCGCCCACCATGTTGGAATAAGCTCGGGAATGGGTTTACCTGTAAACGGGTCTTTGAACGACCAGGTTATAGGTGACCTTACGAAATATGATCTAAACACTAGAGTTGTGAAGGGGGAGGCTGTAGCCGCTATCCCAACCATCGAGTATATTATGAACATTTCCTGTCTAGTGAGAGGACTTCCAGCTAGTATAGCGAATTCGCTGAGAAGGATTGCCGTGATGTATATTGCGGCGCTAGCTAATCCTCCACCGCTCACTAAGCTAAGGTATATTGAAACCGGCAATATCATCAGTGAGGCAAAAAGGATGGCTAGAGCAGTTCTTAAAGTAAAACCAGGTTTAAGCTCCATATTTTGAGACACAACACCCACCACACTAGGGTTTTTGGCTCCTAGAGCTGGAATAAGTAAAGTGGATAAATATTTAAGTGTTTTCGGAAGTTATACTACGCAAAGAGGATTTGGGGTAAGTACCATGAAAAGAAGCATTTTAACCATATTTATGCTTCTCCTAGTAGCATCAATGTTAGCTAATACGGTTTCCGTTGCAGGACAGCCTAAACCCTTAAATGAACAAACACTCCATGGCATACTACAGAAAGTAGATCTAAGCAACATAAAGCAACATTTCAATGCTTTAACAAGCTTCGATACGCGGTTTACAGGATATGAAGGCTACTATATGGCGGTCGACTATGTTAAAAATTACCTTGAAAAAACACTACATTTAAAGGTAATATTGCATCCCTTCAACGTAGTCGTTCCACTCGATGAAGGCTCGATAATTGAAAGACTGGATACAGGCGAAAAGATACAAGTACATGCACTTTTACCAAACCTTGTGCAGACTAGTTCTGGAACCATTGAAGGAGAACTCGTATACTATGAAAAGGGTTCACAGGTGGATGTCAAGGATAAAATCGTTATTCTCGATTATAATTCAGGCTGGGAGTGGCTCCAGATGGCAAGCCTCGGAGCCAAAGCAGTAGTATTCCTAGAACCCATGGAAACAAACTTTCAAGAGGGATTATCAAAGTTTCTAACAACACCAATAAACTTCACACGAGTGTACGTTGACAGAGAAGATGTCACCAAGATAAAGAGATGGGGGCAGGAACACGTCCAAGTAAAGTTGACTGTTAAGATGAAGTTCGAGGAAACAGAAGCATATAATGTAATTGGAATACTTGAAGGAGACAAAAGCGATGAAGTAATCGCCATTGCATCATATTTAGACAGCTGGTCGCCTGTACCGGGACAGGCGCCGGGAATTGATTCAGCATTTTCTACAGCAAGTCTCCTCGAAATAGCCCGTGTTCTCTCCGACACCAAGCCCCTTAGAACTATATGGTTTGTGTTCTTTGGAGGACACTGGCAGGGAATAGAAGGTGCCAGAGCTTTCGTCCGCGACTACTATTTCAGCGAAGAAGTCCAGTCGGGGAACCCGAAGATATGGATGCTCATGGAGCTGGACTTCACGCCTAATGGTAGGAAACCAGCACTAGTTGATGAAGGATACTTCTACTCCTATGATGGAGGAGGCAGAATAAACATCCTTGTACGCTTCAAATGGATTAAATCGATGATAAGTGAATACAGCAAAGTGTTTTCTAAGGTGGTTCTCGGCCAGGAACTTCCAACGCAAAAGATATTTGACGACGGGATAGTCGAAGAACAGTACTTCTGGTGGGCCTCAATACCTGAACCCTACTTCCTCGACACAGAAGCCCTAACTATCTGCGGAGGCTTAGGGTTTACCCTTTATACAGGAGAGGTTTTAAGGCCCGAGAGAGGAGTTCCAGTGTACCCGTTGGATAAAGTAATAAGTAATATAAATAATATTGTTTATCAGACCAAGTTTGCTTTGACTATTATATATGGTTTCGCCAACGAGCCCTCTGAAAACTGGGGTATAAGTTGGGGCGATATAAAGGGCGTTAAATACGGTGTAAGTAGAGGAAGCGCTGTAGCCCTCTATTCTGCAGCTGGCTTTTCGACATTAAGGGGAAAAACAGTAGAGTATAGCATGGTTCACGGTAAGTACGTTCCCATAGGAAAGGCTTTAGTTGTAGTCCATAGGGGAGGACTTGAAAAATACCCGTACTTGGTGATTTACAAGTTTACCGATGAAAAAGGAAACTTCAAGGTGGATGGCCTAGCACCATACTCCGGAATGAACTATTATGGCGGTGACAGAGGCTACTACTTCGAGGGGTATATTCTAGATGATAAGGGCCGGATAATTTACGCGCCAGATCATGGACTATACGGCACACGTACCATGTCTAACTATCGTATAATAACCAGCGAAACTGTGGACGTCCTTGCAACAATGTTTAAAGTGGAGAGCAGAATATATTTATTCGACCTGGTAGACCCCTTCACCCTTACCCGTCCACTATCCACACGGCATATGAACCCCGACACAACCTGGACAAGTGCTTCCATACTCTTGACGCCCTTTAAAGCAGATACCCTAAGTGAGCCAATGAAATATTATACCGTTGTTAGAGAGACTACGGGAGTGGTCTTCCTTCCAGAGGAAGTTACACGCTTAACATTAATGATAAAATATGGCCCATTAGGTCAAATACTAGGTCTGCTGATAGACATCCCAGTTACAGAGGAAACACGTATATCAAATACCCTACTTAAAGTAAGCGAAAACGTTTACACTTTAACTAAAGAACGGTACGATGTGCTCAAAGAATCGTTCATAAAGGTATTCACTATCGAAGAGGCCTTAAATGAGGCTAGAATACTATTAGAAAACGCCGCCACCAGCCTCCAGTCGTTTAACTATTCCGGCGAAAAGTACGGTGCAACCTTCGGCTGGCTGTGGAGCTTAAAGGCATATTTTGCTACAATGAGCGCTATAAGGGATATTGTCGGAACAAGCACCATATTCTTCGCGATACTTCTACCGTTCGTATTCTTTTTTGAACGACTTGCACTAAACTTCGAGGGATACAAGCGATTCGGTGCGTTCGTCGCTCTCTCAGCAGTACTATTATACATTTTCTCGCTCATCCACCCGGCAGCTAAATTAGCCTCTAACATCTACGTCGGCTTCGTGGGTATAATTCTTGGAGGAATATTTATAATAATACTCCTCCTCTTTGCGGAAGAATTCAGAAACATTCTGAAGGAGTTACGCAGGAAGATTCTAGGAGAGCATTTCATAGAGAAGGGTACCATTTCCTCGATGCTTCTCTCGTTCTCTGTGGCCATTGAAAACATGAGAGTAAGGAAGCTGAGAACGTTCTTGGTGCTTTTAACCATAGCTGTAACAGTGTTCAGCTTGGTATCCTTATCCTCGTTCAGCTTCGTAATATCGGTGTATGATAAACAGCCTGTATCCCTAGATCAAGCACCCCAATATGAAGGTGTATTATTGAAGCTTGGTACCGGCGAACCTGGGACTCTCCTAGATCCAAAGATAATAGAGGATTTAAACAACATGCTGGGGGACAAAGCTATAATAGCTCCAAGGGTATGGGCCTACCCGCCTACCTTGAGAAACGTTGTTCAATGGGTTATTGAAGCCAATAACCGGACGACAACAATCCATGCTATACTAGGTCTCTCGCCCTACGATCCCCTAAACCCCGTTAAATTGAAGACAAGCGACGTATCATTCTTCTTCACAGAGGAGTCAAAATATGTGTGTTTCGTGCCCAGGGAAATGGCTGAAGCTCTAGGTGTAGAGACAGGCGACAAAATCAAGGTCAATGGAATAGAACTCACCGTACTTGGCGTATACGACGCAAGGATTTACGATAAGGTTGCTAGAGATGTTGACGGTACTGAAATAACGCCCCTTAACCCCGAAAGGTTAACCGCCCTCTTCCTCCAGGAGTTGCCTCAGGAAGAACTTGTACCTCTACCATCCTCTGACCTTATAATAGTTCCAGCCAGCCTCGCTATAGAGATGGGAGGAAACATAGCCAGCATCGTAGTCATGTCAAACAATACTTCATTCCTAATAAACTTCGCCGAAAACCTGGCTGCCCACACCTCATTTACAACCACGATAAGTTTGAACGGGGAAGTCTACCATCTACAGTATAGGACCATAAACGTTATACGAGGATTAGAGTACCTCATAATACCTTTAGTAATAGGTTCCCTTAACATCTTCATAACGGTTCTCGGTAACATAAAGGAGAGAGAAAGGGAAATCGGCATTTACAGTGCTTTAGGACTTTCACCGAGAGGTGTATCAGCACTCTTCCTAGTTGAAACGTTGACGTACGGTTTCACCGCAGTTGTCCCAGGCTATATACTGGGAATAATATTCAACATATACCTTGTATCCAATAACCTTCTGCCCCCAGGCTTCTCCGTCAACTATACCTCGTCGGCCGAAGTATATGCAATAGGCTTCACTCTTCTAGCCACAATCGCAGGCGTAATCTACCCAATTTACAAAGTCTCGAAGGTTGTTACACCATCCTTCGAGAGAAAATGGAAGATAACAACAAAGCCTGTAGGCGATCGATGGGAGATACCATTACCCCTATCAATACCTTCTGAAACAGAGGCCAAAGGAATACTATTATACCTATATGAATACCTTAGGGCATTGACCGTAGAAAGCGACCAACCCTTCATTGTACGTGAAATCGGCATAGTACCAGACAAGCAGGAAATACGCATGAAGGTGGCATTAAAACCCCTTGAATCGAACGTGACGCAAACCTCTATCATAAGCATTTATAAACAAGAAGAAAACAAGTTCGGATTCGTCGTCTTCGTCGAAAGACTTACCGGTAGAAAAATGGTGTGGAAGTCGTCGAACTACAGGTTCATTGACTCCATCAGAAAACAGCTTTTAACGTGGAGGCTTATAAGCCCCCAGAAACGCAGAGAATACATCCAAAAAGTTTTGAAGGGTATCTGGCAATAAAATAATCTTTTTAACTTTTATTTTAACTTAAAGAAAAATAAACTATTGTATACACTTATTTTAAGGGCGAAATGAAGGAATCTAGGGAATCCCGCAGGCTCGGTAGATTCCAAGTAATGGCGTTACTCCAAGCAGCCAGATACTATGTTTTAACGGGAGACCTCAATAAAGCCAAATCCTTCGGGCTTAACAGAGCAATATTTTATGCTTGGGCGAAACATTATGGTAAATTTAAGACTCCAAAACAGAAGAAGATTGGGAGACCCGTTCCCACACAACTACCCGAGAAACACCATGAGAAAACTATGGTGTACATTGGAAACGAGGGTGTATTCGTGTCTCCTAGAGGATGGTTTATTATAGGAGATAAAGAGCAATTACCACAAGATTTTGACAGGAATATTGCAACTAGAATAAACTCCCTATTTCCATTCAATGAGGCATGGAAGGCAGCTGTAGACTATGTTAAGGCGTTCAGCAAAGAAGTTTTATTAGATCAACAGAAGTTCTTTGAAAGAGTCTATAAACCTGTAAGAGATAAATTCCACGCCATAATAGAGAGAAAGAGGAAAACTTCCCTCGAAAATTTCTTAAAGTAACCCTGACTCTCTCAGTTTTTCTTCGACCACCCTGAAAATCTCTCTCTGTACATCTTTTATGCTCTTATTTGTTTTAATTACGATTCCCCCATATTCCTCTGCTAGCCGAAAGAAATTTTCTCTCACTCTCCTTAATTTCTCTATTTCTTCGAATAATTCGAGACCCAGCCTGCTTTTCCCGATCCTGCGGATAGCTATCTCGGGTTCAAGGTCCAGCACTATGAGTATGTCAGCGTGGGGGAAACCTTCATTTATCCTTTTAAGCCAGCTATAATCGCATTCAAGGGACCCGTAAGCCAGGCTTGAGTAGAGGTATCTGTCGCATATTATTATTTTACCCTCCTTTAAAGCAGGTAGAATGTAGTGTCTTACATGGTGGCTTCTATCAGCCGCGAAAAGGATCTGGAGGGTCCAGGGATCAGTCTTCCATTCACATCGGAGAGCTGCCTTAATTAACCCGCCTATGAGACCATCTGTAGGCTCCTTAGTGAGAACGACCTTGAAGCCCAATTTTTCGAGACTATCCTGGAGTAGAAAAGCCTGTGTAGAGAGACCTGCACCATCTATACCCTCGAAAACTATAAACATTCCCCTCAATTCGGAAAACCCAAGTTATACAGAAAAAGAAAGTTTAGAAAGTTTTCGTTTAGATTTAGGAATCTATGCCGTATGCGTTGAGGTGTGAAGGTTTTTAACCAGTATGTACGGGGTTCTGGTGGGGATACCTACCTCCCACCACTTTATGTCATACACCTCTCTACTCAAGGCGGCTATGTTCTGCAGTAGGGTTGGAAGTCTATCCGCTATCCTCAACTTATAGATAGGCCTCACTATTTCACCGTTCTCTATGAGGAAGAGAGCGTCTCTTGTTATGGTGGAGAACACTCCCTCAACATAGTTTTGAAGCCTAGTATACCAATTGTTTGTAACTAGGATGCCCCTTTCAACTTCTCTAATCAATTCATCGAGAGTATATTCTCCTGGTGGGATTCTCAGGCTCCATGGATGCGGCCAAAGCCACCCAGCATTTCCAGTTGACTTAGCTCCCATCTTTGCCGCTGTTTTACTGTTATGGAGAAACGTCTTTAAGACACCTTCCTTTATGATGGGTTTAGTGTACGTGGGAACACCTTCTGAATCGAATGCTGTGGATCCAGCGGACTCAGGTTTACGGGGATCGTCTATTAATGTGAAGATGCTTGAAGCAACCTTGTCGCCGGGTTTTTTATTCATGAATATAGAAGTTCCCATCAAGACCGAGAATGCACTGCTCATTCCAGCCACCAGGTTTAACAGGTTTCCAGCGACCATAGGAGACAATATTACATCGTATACGCCCGGTTCTCCCGGTTCAGGATGCTTTGCTCTCGATGCCAAGCGTGCTGCTTCGAGAGCCATCTTCCTGAGCCTCTCCTCCTTTAGCATCCTCGAACCATATGCCCATTGGCCTGAACCTTTGCCCGCAAATGCTCTGAGGTAGGCTTCAAGATAAGTGGCATCCTCGTATAAATTCACATCTTTTGATGTCGCTAAAGCCTTTTCAGAGTATACGAAATCTATCATTCCAGCTACATAGTCGATGTCTTCTTCAAACGCCGTATTTATTATCATCTCAGTAAGGTCGCTGGGATCATTCATGGTATTTAGGATCCTTTTATCCACCAGTCCTTCAAGGGGTTCGATGGATTGAGGTTCGGGAAGAGGGGCGTAAAAGGGTGAAGGAGGACTCAACTTAGCTGTCTCCTTTAATTCACCGAAAACTTTTTCCGTGTCCTCGAGTTTTGCAGGAGATTGCTCTACAATTATTATTCGGCCTTCCTTTGCAAGGTAAATTCCCACATTAGCTACCGTCCAGTTTTGTATAACACTGGGCTCACTGTTAGCCACCTTAACCATGACCTCTTTTTTACGATGTACCTGTACGGCTACTTCATCGAACCCCTCTTCTAACGCCTTCTTGACTAAGTTGCCTGCGATTTCAAGGAGAAAATCTTTACCATTCATCAGGAAACCACCCGTAGTTTTATTTTACGTAAACGTACATTTGGTCCACCAAACCATACTGGAACCCCTTGGGCGGGTTCGCCCTTTCCACACACCCCAGCATAAAATTTGAGGTTTTTATCAGCTCCATCTATCCTTGTGTAGAATGTTTTTGTGGATAATTCAATGGCAGGGTTTCTTAGAGGCTTTGTGATTTCACCGTCTTCTATCAGGTAGGCCTCTAACCCTACATACCTCTGGCTCCAACGTTCATCGTCGATGTTCCATTCCATATAACTCTTCATATAGACCCCCTTTCTTATATCCTCAATCAATTCCTCGAAGTTCATGTCTCCAGGCTTAAGGTAGGTGTTGGCCATTCTTATTATGGGTTCGCTTGAAAAGTCCATCGACCTCGACGCCGCATTGCTCTCGACGCCGAAAACCGCTGCAGTCCACCTGTTATGGAGAAATTCGTTTATTTTACCCTCCTTGTATAGGAATCTGGGTCTAGCTGGGACACCTTCATCGTCGTAAAGGTAGAATCCGTTGCTACCGGGTATTGTTGGGTCATCTATCACTGTAGCCCATTCACTTCCAATGGTTTCCCCGATCATGTCCGGTTTTATGAAACTTTTACCTGCCTGTGCAGCTTCTCTACCTAGAATCCTATCGGCCTCGCTCGGATGCCCGCAACTTTCATGCACCATTAATCCAACTATCTCACTGCCTACTACAACGTCGATCTCCTCTACAGGCGGTTTAACGCCTTCACATAACACGGTTTCACATGATTTTATTTCATTGGCTAAGGTTTCTACTGGCTTCCATTCCTCGAGCAACTCTAAGCCTCCGGAAGCCCTGTAGCCAAAGGACCTTTGAATAGTACCTTTCTGCGGATGTACTAGGACAAAGCTGTACCTGAAGCCTACACGGGGTATGTGGCTGATTACAAATGCACCATCACTGTTTGCTACAATTTTTTCCTCTATGCTTTCACTTAAAGCCGTCGTTAACACTGGCATTTTAACTTCCTTCACATAGTTTTTGGCTGTTTCCCAACATTCACTTAGGAGGGAAACTTTGTCCTCGAGGCTCATCGAATCAAATGGTTTCTTTCTTAATGCAGAGTATCTCACGCATCCAGTCTTTACATCCGAAAACTCGATGGGTTTCTTCATTAGTTTTGCGTGGCTTTTAGCCAGCTTAAAAGCCCTCTCCACAGCTTCGATTACATGGCTTCTTTCCAGCACATTTGTCGAGGAGAAGCCTAAAGCGCCGTTTACCAGCACCCTTACCCCTATACCCTCACTAAGGTTTTTACTTACCCCTATAATTTCTCCATTTCTGCTTGTGATAGAGGAGCTGCTGATTTTATGGTACCGTGCCTCGGCGTACGTTGCTCCTAGATCACTGGCCACGTCAATAGCGTGTAATACCAACTCCTCATACGTCATGGAAATCAAGCACTTAAGAAAACAGACTTTTATAAAACCTTTTTCATTAAAATTATTACAATAACTAAATGACATTATACTTAGTTAAAATCGAGGTCAAAATGTCCACTGGAATGGCATGAACCACACGGTTATCCCTACCATCCATAGTTTCGGCCCTTAAAATCGAGTTCAAAATGGCTTCCTCAACACATTCTACAGTTGCATGTAGAAGAGGAGAGAGCTTCACATCAGGAATGCACTTAAACTCAATTTCCAGTTTTTTCGGGTAGTGAAGTATTCTATTAGCTGTCGAAAACGCCACAACCACATCCCCGCTTCCATGGAGAGAACATCCTCCTACTCTAGCTATTCCATGCGCCGCTCTTTTAGCTACCCTCTTTAACTGCCTATAGGTTAGGGGGGCGTCGGTAGCTAAGACAACTATTATGGAGCCTAGATCAAGGGGCTTGAAAATACGTTTATAGTCTTTCAACTCTAAGCCCACTGGAGCATTCTTTATAACTAGGTTTTCCCTCCTACCGAAATTCGATAAAACCAGAGCTCCTATAGTGTAACCACCATATTTCCCGGGGAGCCTACGGGAGGAAGACCCTATTCCAGCCTTAAATTCGAAGGCTATCATGCCTGTGCCTGCACCTACAGCACCTTCCGCGAAATCCTCGCACGAGTTTTCAATAGCTTGGAATACATGTTCACGTTTAACGTGTCGCCCTCTTATATCGTTAAGAAAACTATCGTTACATTCCAGCACCAGAGGATTTACCGACCCCGTGGTAACTCCTATATCCTCGTTATGGATTAGAGAATATTCTATTATAGCGTCAGCCACCAATCCTATATTAAGGGTGTTTGTCAACGCAATAGGAGTTTCAATGACCCCGAGTTCCTCGACCTGAATTAACCCGACTGGCTTAGAAAACCCATTTATGATATAGCTTGCAGCCACCACCTTTTCTTTGAAGACATTGCCCCCATGAGGAAGAATAACCGTGACCCCTGTTCTTACGGGACCTTTACCTGGAACAAGTTTACCCTTACCTTTTATAAGAGTACAGTGGCCTACCGTTACACCCTCGACGTCGGCGATGTTGTTTCGAGGCCCTGTGGGGAAGAACCCTATTTTCACACCTAAATCTCGGATCCTTGGTCTCTCCATGAAAATCTTTTAGTAAAATAAATAATTAAAACTGTTTTCGGCTGTTAATATCGAATGAAAAAGCCGTCGTATTCGCCCCTATATTCTTCGTATCTGACTTCTATCCTATCCACCCGTGCCAAAGGAGGCCCACGTCTACACCATTCAACAGCCTTTTTTACGCTTTCTTCCTTCCCTTCAAATACAGCCTCGACACTACCGTCAGGGAGATTCCTAACGTAACCTGTAAGCCCCAATCTCCTAGCGACATCGCATGTAGAAGCTCTGAAAAATACCCCCTGTACCCTACCATAAACCCTTACATATGCCCTTACAAGCTTTGCGTTCCTCTCCCCCATTTTAAACACCAATAAAAGTTTAAATCACCTCCAAATATTTATATCGGGATCAAGGTCTTGAAGAAAAACTATCCTCGTAACAGCGATCTACGAAAAGCTATATTAACCGTTTTAAGTAGTAATATCTTCTTGACTCCCGATGATTTTCCGGAGGAAGTAATAAAAACTTTGGAGAGAAACGGTTTTTACACGGGTCTAGTAAACACTAAAAGAATCTGGAGGATATACGAGAAAATGGTAAGAAAAGGTGAAATCTACGATATTCTTGATGTGGTCACGGAAGACAAGGAGGGACGTCGTCTCAGAAAAATCTAGCTAAAGAAAAACTTTCTGCAAGCCTAGAGGAGTGAACTCGTTGTCGAGATCCCGATGAAACTTAAAGAGAACTCAGCTTGACATAAAGTGGAAGCAGGTAAAAGCAAAAACTATCTTCACGTATATGTCGAAATTCCCTGATACTCCTCGAGAGGAGCTATGTACATGGAGGAAGATGCTTGCTTATTGACCCTCCCCCTTTTTAAGTGGGGGGATTTTTGCTTTTAGGGTGTTCATTGTCTTTTTGGGCTCCCACTTCATCCCACCACACCTTAGGGGCAGGGGGCTGTGCCACCAGCCCGTCATCCCTACCCCTCCGAGAGGGACTCGGGACTATCAGAGAAGAATCCCCCACTAATGTAGGGGCTTTCCGGCACCATTTTTGTAAGTGAAATGAAAGTATAGATGCGTTCTCCTTGAAAAGAACAAGGAGAATATCAACATCCTTTGAAACCCTTTTCCTATAACGATGTAGGGCTTATTACTTTCAATCCTTTAACTTCATTAAAGGCTTTATCTAAAGATATTAGTACTCCATCTAATAGCAAAGCTGTAGCTCCATGTAGAGAATCAAAAAAAGTTAGATTATACTTTTCTCTAAGCTCTGAAGCTTCTATTAAAACATCAACAGTTAAAGGTGCTTCGCCTAAATTCGGTATTTTTCTAAAATGATTTAGATCGCTCCTAATCTCTTCCTCACTATAACCTCTTGCTTTTAAGATTAATTCATATTCCAGGTAGGCTGAAGCAGCTACTTTAACACCCTTAAGTTCGCCTGAGATTATCCGTTTCATGAGCTTGCTGGCAACCTTATGGTATTTATCAAGAGCATTAACGAACGCTATTAACATATCAACCTCTATTACCGGCATTTCTGACCGCCTCAAATAACACGTCGTCAACCTTCTCCTCTACAGCATCATATACCATGGTTGGGTCATGATACTTCCCACAAAGAGCTTTATAGGGGTTCTTAATTACCTTCACAACGATTATTTTTTTCTCTACATTTACACTCCATGCAAGTAGATCTCCTTCCTCTATTCCTAGAGCTTTTCTTACCTTAGCAGGCACATTAGTTAAAAATTTCCTACTAACTTTACTAAGCTCCATTCATTCACCTAGGATAATAATATAGCCAAGAATTTAAGTTTTCCTATGAAATATCAGAATATCGATTCACCTAAAACTTTTGCTAGTGAATATCATTAATATGGTTTCCATTAGGGAAGGCTATTTCTCCCAAAACCTTGACACCAAATACTCAAGGAGAATCCATGGAAAATATCTGGCATCAATAACCGAGCCTTTCGAGCAACGGTCATGTAAAGATTTTGAAATATGAATGTTATTGGATGGAATAATTAAATTTTTCTAAATTTATACTCATCACAAACATATCCTTATGCTAAATATTTTTATATTTTATATACTGTCTTTAAGTAAGGAGAAGGGATCTAATGATGTTTGAATGGCCTAAGGAAAATCTTCTCTTGATGGAGAGCGTTTATGCACTAGTTTTGTTTGGATGGGTTATAAGCGTGGTACTTTTTATATCAAAATACTTCTACAATAGAGTGGTTGTAAATAATCCGATTAATGTAGCCGTATACTATACGAGAAAACTAATCCACATATTGGCTGGAGGCCTAGTGGCGCTTTCAGTACCCTTCCTTTTCTCTTCCCCTCTACTCCCAACACTACTGGCGTTCATACTGGCTCTACTCACATATCTCCCCCATTCAAAGGGAAAATTAATGGAGTGGTTTCAAACAGAAGACAACATATATGAAGTACATTTCTGTGTAATGTGGGGAATATCTATAGCATTAGCATGGGTGATCTTTGATGACCCATGGTACGGTGTAATACCCATATCTTTCATGGCCTTCGGAGATGCCATAACAGGTATAGTAAGAAACCTCCTCTATAAGCGTAGAACAAAGTCCTGGGAAGGGAACGTAGCCATGGCTCTCTTCTGTATACCCTTTGGCTACATATTTTTTGGACCTGTTGGAGCTATAGCCGGACTAGTAGCCAGTATAATAGAACATTTTGAGTTTAACCCTATAGATGACAATATAACAGTACCTTTAACTACGTTTATCATACTGGTGCTAGGCTACATGTTTACATAAAAGGTGCAACGATAAAAACAGAACCTAGGGTAGGGTGTCAAGATCCAACGATATTTTCGTAAGCCCTTCCTCTATTAGCCGTCCATACTCTTCGGTCAAAACGAGTATGGCCGCCTTCGCGGGAATAACTCCTTTCTCCGTTATTATTGCATCGATGTACTCTGGCGGAGTAACATCGAAAGCAGGGTTTCTGACGTTAACCCTCTTGACTGAAGCCAAGTACTCCTTGGATACAACCTCTAGGGGGCTCCTCTCTTCTATCGTGATAAGTTCACCAAGCACGGTTGCGGGACTAAATTTGTAGCTTTCAGCCGCCACGAATACCCTTACTCTGGCTTCGTGAGCGGCCAAAGCAATAAGAGAAGTACCAACCTTGTTAACAACAGCACCATTAGCGGTCACGGTGTCCGCTCCCACGATCACCCTATCCACATCCTTCATGAAAAATCTTACAGCCGAATCGGGGATTAAGGTAGCTTTAATACCCATGTTTAGCAAAGCTTTGTAGGTTATATACCCTTGGAAACGTGGCCTAGTTTCGGTAGCGATCACCCTAATATTTTTCCCCTGAACCTTGGCATGTTTGAGAACAGAAAGAGCAGCGGAGCTGTTACAGTGGGTTAAGACAACATCTCCATTCCTTAAAATCCTCGAGCCTATAAGGCCTATCAACTTGACAGCGTTTATTGAGGATTCGATGAACTCTCGGGCCGCCTTTATCGTAGAGGCTTTAACCTCCATGAAGTCTCCTCCCCTTTCGACACATGACCTCATTCTCGATAAAACATAGCTAACAGCATTGGGAAGAGACACGGCGGTGGGTCTAGTGGATTTCAGTAAACTGCCGATCCTTTCCATATAATTTACGAATTCTTCCGCTTTTTCAGAGCCTTCATATAATTCGGCTGCAATTTTAAGAGCATTTGCGGCAGATCTAGCTATCCTTCCAGCGCCCCTAATTTTCATGTCTCTAATGTCATTGGCTATATCTAAAACTTGAGTAGGAATCTTCAAGATGAATCCCTCCTACTTCACACCGCCCTGAACCATAGCTTTAAGTTCGCTTGTAATATCGGCGATTTTCTTCAGTCTCGGCGGCCATCCGTAAATATCCCGAACGAGTAGGATTACTGCTTCAGGGGCAACTACACCCCTTTCCGTTATTATTGCGTCGATGTACTCTGGTGGAGTGACATCAAATAAGGGGAACTCGGCGGCAGGAACCTCGCTTAACTCCACCGGGATTCTTTCAGGCAACCTTTTTATGGGTCTCAACATCAATTTAACTAGCTCCCCGAAGATTGTTTCAGGGCTAAATTTCAGCGTAGAGGCTACTACGAATACCCTTACTCTGGCTTCGTGAGCGGCCAAAGCAATAAGAGAAGTACCAACCTTGTTAACAACAGCACCATTAGCGGCTATAGCTTCGGCGCCCACGAAAACCTTGTCAACATCTTTCATGAAGAACCTTACAGCCGAGTCGACAAAAAGTGTCACGGGAATACCTTTATTATCTAGGTAAGATGCAGTAAATAGGCCCTCTGAACCCGGCCTAGATTCTACAACATAAACCTGAAATCTTATACCCTTCTCCCAAGCCTTCTCAAGTAACGTTAAAACAGTCCTACTATAAGAATTAGTTAAGATCACGTCTCCATCATCTATCCTCTTCGATCCCATTAAAGCCACGGCCTCCAACGCTTTATTCATGTTGTTTACAAGGCTATTGTACTCCTCTTTAACCATTCCTCGGAGTTCATCGAGGCTAGCGCCGTCTTTTAAAAGAGTGTTCACCTTCTCTAAAATCCTTCTAACAGAATTAGATAACATTACTGATGTGGGTCTAGCTTTAAGTAGCCGTTGAACCACAGTAATACAGTTTTCAATGGCTTCATCGAGGACGCTGGAGTATACAAAGGCATTGCAAAGTAGACGTAATCCCTCTACTACCACATCGGTGGAACTATATATTTCAAAGTTCTCTATCTTCCTTATACCTTCTTCAAGCCCTTTAATCAAGTTATTTTTCACCAGGAAAATCACCCAGACATTAATCCAACAATATTATGTAAAAGATTATATAAAAGATTACATGTTGCGATTCAACCGCTATGACAGAGTGTACATACAGTTAAGTTTGCTTACATGCAACGATTTCCTTTAATTCAGGAATCACCTTAGTAGCCTCTTTTATTAGGAGTCTAGCAACTTCTCTTATCTCCCATTGAGCCTTCTTATCTAGCCGAAGAGAAGCTATATGCAGAAGCTCCCTTAAGTTGACTGTGAAAAGGATCCTTGTTTTAACAGCCTGTGGAAGCACGTAGCGTGCATCTTCATATGGTATCCCTCTTTCAAGCAATTTACGGTACGTTCTAAAAGCCTCTTCCACAGTTTTCCTGTAGATTTCATGGCCTTCACCCAGATTTTTTATGGATTCCGGTGTAACGTAATCTTCTTCGACGACAGAGTATCTTTGAGACTCCTGCGTATAGGAGGCGATCCTATGCCGAACAAGCTGGTGGCTGGTAACTCTACTTATATCCTCGATTAGAAAAGTGAAAACAACATGTTCAAGAATACTTGGAAAACCCCTTGCAGCAGCTTTTATCCACTCTGAAGCTTTTTCAAGAGGATAGTTTTCCGATAAATAATAGTCGAAACCTTTTTGAAGCAACTTACCAGTACTTACCTTCGCTGCTAACACTGGAAGCCTTCTTGGATTCCTATCACCATAAATAGGCGTATTGTAGGCGATTAAGGTCACTTTAACCATACTTAATCGTATTTACTTCCCGCAACGTTGATATAAAAAACATAGTGTGTCCTCGGTAAATATAATTACAAATAGATTGGAGATGCCCGCCACACTTAATGGACCCCATGATTAAGAATGGAGCCTTCTATACAGGGCGTCTTCTGTCAGCGTTTAATCTGAAATGTCATCGAAGAAAATTATTTTAATAAAAGTGAATCTTTAGACGAACGAGGTACTATGCGGGAAAATAGGCAGAATGTGTTTATTTTTTCCATCCAAGCTGTATCACCAGCTATAGGCTTCTTAAAGCGCTTCTAAAAAGGAATTCTTCGGCGATGTTAAACTAATAAACACTTCACAGAATGCCGACGCGGTTTTTAAATATCATTTGTGAAGTGTCCCTTTAATCGTTTACCGCGGAAGACCTTTAATGGGAGGCTCAATCAACATCGACGAAACAATAACAATATTGCGTTTGCTGTTAGAAGGAAACCCGTACCTAAACATAAAATCTCGGAAAATAAACTACTTCAAGATTTCACTGAAGCAGTGCTGGACAGTCAGTATGCCACAATAATTACTTTAATTCACGGAAACCTAAAGCCAATAGTAGGTGATGAAACCTTTTTAAAGGCTTATGTCATGGCAAACTTATATGAAGACCCCGAAGAAGCTGTGAAAATACTTCAACGTAAGGTTCCATATGACGAAAGAACTCCTACTCGAAATAGTCGAAAAAGGACATCAAGAAAACAGCCTATGGATTTATGAGGGAAATATTCTGGCTTGAAGGCTCCGATCCAAAAGAAATTCGATAACTGAAAAATAATAGCTTTATGGCTTATAGCAAAAGCTAGCGTTGGAAGAAGCCTTATACCGTTCCCCTACAGTAGAAGGAAGATTTTACAGGTAGCCTCCAAGGTAAAACAAACACTTATAGAAAACCTAGATAAAATAACGGTTTACCTTGAAAAAGAGAAAAATATATTATTAGAGGATAAGGAGTGCATGGAAGTAATCTCATGCCCGAATACGTCGTAATAATACATTTATTAATAGTAATTAAGCTCCTAACCCTACAATGGCTATTCAGGATCTTCCTCGCAAAGATACAATAATTTTGGCATAATTTTGTTTATTCCCAGCTTAGTGTAAGTGTTTTTGAAAGGTCTTCCAAGGGGGCTCCATCCCCTTTTCTCATAATATTTTTTCAGCATTAAATCCAGTTTTTCCTTATCTAAGGGATTAATTTCCCCCTTATCATCGGATATTATTGTCTCTTCTAAAAGTCTTAAGGGTATTCTACCGGTCCTCTGGTGTAGCCCCTCCCTCAAGTTAAATAATTGAATTAGTGTCGCTATTCTTTCGCCCACAATGTATAAGTTTTCTGGAGTAAAGCTTTGATCGCCCGTAACCGTTATGAGCATCATGGAGTAGACGGAATTCTCTAAGCTGATGTTACCGCATAAAACCAGAGATTTTCTCAGGTGTACTTCGTTTTCAACATGTATTACATTTTCGACTGGATTCTGTTGGTTACACTGGTTAACAAGAGCCATAAGACAATCATCGCGTAAATACCCACTTGTAGTGTAATGTAAGGCAATGCGATCGTCAACTCTAGGATCAATACCGGGAACCTCCATCCCATAGAAATGGACAGCATATTTACTTGCACCCTTTAATACTATTTTAGATGCCTTGTAAACACCTTCAGCCAGTAGAGCCCCTAACCCTCTACGTTCGCTTATATCACTTAACAACCTATGGACCTCTCTGCTTCTTAGGGCTTCCTCAGCTTCTGGATTTAATAGCCCCTTAAAACATTCCTTTTCAAAGGCTTCGTAAGCCCATCCAATCACGTTTCCAGCCGAAACAGGATCTAGGCCGAGTTTAAATGCACCGTAAATCTGTGAGAAAACTTTTTCTCTATTAAATGTACTTATGTTCGGGCCTAGCATGTGAACAGCCTTCCAATCCAGTTCCATCAAGCAATCTCCAAACTCGATGACACTAGGGCATCTCATAAGACACCCTTGACAAGATTTTTCCTTGTATTGAATCTTAGATAAATCCTCGATAAAATACTCCACCTGTTTTCTGTTTATTACACGGAAATTCTCGGTTGCCAGTAGGCTTCTCTCATTTAATAGACGATAGGCTTCCAATGTGTGTTTTACCCGCGTGCATTGGAATCCAGCATCAGGATGGAGTCTTTTTCCGGAGTCCTTGAACATCGCTGGTTTAGGGATTTCATGTAAACCTTGAACTGCTATTCCTTTAAGCTTTTTAGCCCCAAATACTGCGCCTAATCCACCTCCCACAGCATAGTAGCCGTCGGTTACTATAGAGGCATATCTTACCAGGTATTCCCCTCCCCTGCCTATTACAGCTATTCCTGCTTCCCTGCTCGTTTCTCTAAGCAGTGTTTCAGTTGATTTCACTACATTTAATCCCCAAATATGGTTGGCTTTTCTAAACTCAACCTCCCCATCATTTATCCACAGGTAAATAGGTGTTTCAGATCTACCTTTCAAAACCAGCATATTTATACCGGCTTTCCTTAAAGATACTGGAAGACGGCCTACAATTGTATCATCGTAGTAGAGATTCGTTAAAGGGGATTTGGATGCTATTATGGCACTTGATCCCCCTGCCACAACCCCGGTTAGCGGGCCTGTTGCAAACAAGATACTGTTTTCAGGGTGAAAGGCATCTATATTCCCTGGATTATTCTTCAGCAGGTAGTATATTGCCAGGCCTCTTCCTCCGACAAGCATATGGAAAACTTCTTTGTTAAGGTGGCTCCAGGATACTTTTTCCGTGGATAAATCGATTAACAATATTCTGCATGTATAGTTTCCTTCCACTATTCCCCCGTGTCAGATAATTAGACAAAACTTTTAAACTCTAACGTGTTAAACGAAAGCATGAGTCCACTAGACATCGTTTTACTGCTCTTAACAGGCCTTGCGGCTGGAACCTGTGGTGCCTTAATGGGGATAGGTGGTGGAGTAATAATGGTTCCAGTCCTCACAGCCTTTTTCGCCATACCTGTAAAGGAAGCTGCTGCCGCAAGCCTTGTAACAGTAATCGCCACAAGCATGGCTGGTAGTTCGCGTTATTTAAAGCAAAGAATGGTAAACATTAGGCTTGCATTTCTCTTGGAGACCGTAACCTCCCTAGGCGCCATTACTGGAGCCCTTTTAGCCATCCTAGTTCCACCGTATATCCTATATTTCATATTATCGGTGCTCTTAGGATACCTTGCTTTACAGCAATTTAAAACTAGGGAGATAGAGGAAGAGAAGATCAAACACATGGGATATAAAAACGTCAAGGAGGATAAGGTGGCCAGGATTCTAAAGCTAGCTTCCTCATATTACGATTTAGCCGAAAGAACACTCGTTGAATATAATATCTCCAACACCGGAGTAGGTTTAATAGCATCTTTTTTCGCTGGAGTTCTATCAGCGATGCTTGGGATAGGGGGAGGGGTACTTAAGGTCTCCTTCATGAACCAATTGATGAATACTCCTATTAAAGCGGCAATAGCTACAAGCAAGTTTATGATAGATATTACAGCCTCCACTGGTGCCATAATTTATTATATTACAGGGATAGTTAACCTAGCTATCGTAGCTCCCATGGTCCTGGGGGTGACGTCTGGTGCAATTATGGGAGCAACTGTAATGAACAAGATTAAATCCAGACGTTTAAAGACAGGATTCGCCCTCCTTTTAGCCTACCTGTCTTATCTAATGCTGAGAAAAGGCATCTATATTTACACTGGAATGCTTTTACCCGGACCATAATTACCCTATTTTATGCGGAGGAATATACCTAAAACTAGGCTCAGCAACATAAATATTAAAACAAGTAACGCTGTTGCCGCGTTAGCCTTTTCCCCCCTGTTCTTAAACATGTAGCCAGCAACCGTCACCTTAACTATAGGCGTGAAGAGCAATAATATTGTGCCGGCTTCCATGAGAAGTCGCCATGATTCCCCTTCTGGAGAAAACACAAAGGCAATTATGCCTAAACCATATAATGTGACGCTTATAAGAAGCCCCGTAAGCACAATCCTGTAAAGACTGTCCTCCATCCCAGACATTCAAAAATCCCAGTAAAAAACTACATACTACTAATTAAACTTTAATGGTAAAAGGCGGCTGAACATCCGCCCGTTAATTGTTATCCGTTCTGGCTCTCCGCTACTTTCATTGTTTTTGATGCATGTGTAGTGGAGGGTCTTCCTGTCTCAGGGTTC
>QMRH01000010.1 GCA_003650675.1 Thermoprotei archaeon
ATCATGAGCAGTGTTAGATCCCGGATAATCTGCAAATATTCGTGTAGCAGGCATACCTTTAATCCAATCAACAACAGCCGCTGCCAAGCCAAGATTTGCTTCCGTGACGAATGGCAAAGGACTTTTCTTTCCTCCGGCCCATATAGCGTACCCGATATCTATCGGCACAACACAATCCGTTTCGTTGTAAATTGCTTTGAGGATTCCTCCCCTCGGATATATCCACGAACCTTGTTGTAATTCGGTACCTCCCTGATAAGCAACAAAACTATTTGGCCAGTTTTTCCGGGCCCAAAGAAAATGTTATTATGTGAAATCTTGTAAGCAAGCGATTTAACTTTTTTACCCTCAATCACATCTTTCTTGTAATTCTCGAACCACCATCAAGTAGGACTTTGGAAATTCCGGTCGAATCCTTCGCCGTTACGTTGAATCTCAGCGTATTAGGGACATAAAGATAGCTCATGTTAACGATCTTAGGGTTATCGTAGAGAGTGAAGCTCGTCGTCATACATTCAAGATTACCCTTACCATCTCTTGCGAAAATCTGAATATAGTAGACACCTTCTTCACTTAAGTTTAATGGAGATAGTAGAGAATAAACGCCGTCCGAAGAAAATAATGTTATATTTAGGGTCTTACTGGAAGGATACTTAACTAGAATGTAGGCTCCGTCTATCCCGGATTGATCTCGGATTCTTGCTTTTAGGAAAAGTTTCTTGTCCTGTTGAGATTTTTCTATTATTTTTATGGTTGGGGGTTGCATGTCCTGGGATAAAAAGTAGACAGCAACTCCCACTAAACTTATAATACTTATAGCGGCCAGTATTTTTCTAGTATCTATTCTTCCTTCTTTTAGTTTTCTCCGCCCAGAGATCCTGGAAGATGCTTCTAAGCCGAAGGCTTCGAACATCCTCTCCCTCATCCACTCTCTTAATACATTATGTTACATTCTTATAACTTCACATGTAAATCTCTTTTAAATATTTTAGAAAACACCGACAAAGATGAAGAAAGAGAAACAGTTCAGGGGGCCATTCCCTTGTTTAGATGTTTTCGGGGAACACGATTGTTTTAAAGAAATGGTGTCGACGGTAGTATTATTGAACTTGTATTTGGGTTTGCCGTCTTCAATAAGGATGAAGATGGAAGATGCAAGACTCAATACTTGAGTTTTTAACGGAATCCGACCTTAAGCCATGTTCAGAACAAAATTCTATAGCAGTATATTCCATGTAAAAATCACAGAGCAGTGGAAACAGCTACATCATGTTTAGCAAGATTATGCGTAGATCGTCGCTGGCGTATTCGATTGTATCGGCTATGGTTTCCAGCATTTCTACGGCTTCTTTAAGTATGAGCATGTTTCTAAGGGAAAGATCTTCTTCCAGTATACTGAAGCTTATCTTCCTATATAGTTCATCTATTTTGTTTTCCTTTGCTTCGATTTCATCGCAGGCCTTTAAGGCTCTAACAGCGTTTACCATTGTATAGTTTAATGCGGCTTTCAGGCTTTCAAGTATACCTAAAACTTCGTCAGTCAGCTTTTCAAGTAGGGAGATCATGTCTTTAGAGACCCCTACACCCTCATTTAATATATGCTCTAACCTATAAGCTACTCCAACGATCTTATCTGCCAGACCTCTGATTTTAAAGAAGAGCCTTATCCACTCGTCCTTGTAAAGCAGGGAGGGCGATGTCTTAGAAATATAATTTAGGAAATCTTTTTTCACGGCTTCTGCTTCAAGTTTAAGCCTCTTTATTTCATCGATGTTTTTCTGGAAATCTTCTCGGGTTAAGGACTGAATATTATAGGTGGCGTTGATGACTTCCTTTAACATCTCTATGAGGAGAATATTTTCCTTAAGAGATAATTCAACTATCTTCTTCTGTGCAATACTACCTTGCACAGGGTATCCTTCATTCATGAAAGCCATGTATTTCTCCAAGTCTTTTCACCATAAGGAAAATATAGGGATTTCGCTTACTTGTTTAATGGAGCCCGACATGTAGCTATTGTTCTATCGGCTACACCGTGCATCTGGAGTTCCTCTTCATTACACCAAACTTCGTTCTCCGGTGTTTCATCCCATGCTAGAACCCTAAATCTTAGCTTCTTTTTACCGGCTACTACGGCCTCAAGCTCATTTTCGATTTTCAGGTATTTAATGGCCTTAGGATTCATCTTCGCCGTACCTTTCTGTACATCACTTCTTCTCCGTAGTCTCATTCTTTTCTCTATCCTAGCCTGAGTCAAAAGCCCCACCTCTCTCATTAATGTCCATTAACTAATAAATTTAAATTATTTCTGGATGCAGATAATGGGCTGGGAAGACTCAACCATACTTTACCAAGGGATAATTTTCGTATCAGAGCCTAGCCTGATCTTCATCGGTTTTCCTCCGCGCTCTATGACCTTCTTCATTCATATCGAAAACCCTTGATAGTTTATAAAAGGATTGCGCCCGTCAAAATGGTGTAGTCCTTTAATGTGCTTTGTTCCTCGCCCAATATCACTCTTCTTCCATTATCTTCCTTCGTATTTTATTGATTTTAATTCGCTCTATTTCCTCGAGTACTTTTAGATCTTCATCTGGTATCGGTTCGGGAAGATTTTTTAAAGCCTCTACGTGCTCGAATGGTACATCCACATATAAGGTATCCCCTTCCTTTATCTGTCTGCCAACCATGACGTTTCCGCGTATGGAGACTGCAACCTCCATGCCCGTTTTTGCCTCCCTAATTGCATTGCCTTTATCCTGTATCTGCATTATCCTGCCCACTTGTTTCCCGTCGCTCCTCATGAGGGGGGCTCCTGGCTTTAGAATCCCACCTAAAACCTTTATGCCAACTATGACTGGGTCGCGTCGTCTAAATACGTAGCCTGGTAGAATCTGTATCTTGGCTGGGTATATTAGTTTCGAGAGGGTTAGGGTTGCATCCCTATGCTTGGCTTCTTCAACCCATTGGAGGTAATCTTCCACGAGCCTATAGATGATCCTACTGCTAAATATCTTGACCCCTGTTTTCTGGGCCTCGAATTCTATTTCTGGGGGTATTTTAACATTGAATGCCAGTATAACACCAAGATATTTATCCTCCTTCTTTACAAGCGAAGCCTCAATTACATCCCGCTTGGCTACTGGACCTATATCTGCATATCTGACAGGCACATTGTACCGCTTTACATAGTCTACTAGGGCTTCAAGAGAGCCTAGGGTGTCTGCCTTAATGATAACCCCTAGAATTTCTCTGCGAAGCCTTATGCTTGCAATCTCTTCTGCTATGGAATCTATTATTTGCTGTAATTTTTCGCCTTCCCATATGGCTACTACTGGTGCGCCAGCTAAAGCATCCTCGAGCTTGGGAGCCGCTATCTTGACCCCTGCTGCAGCGGCTATCTGTTCCACCTGCTTGAAGCGATCCTCAGGCGACCTTATTTCATCGAGGGGTTTAGGAACCAAAATAGCTCTAACCTTGGTGACTATGGGTTTCGTCATCCCGCCTACCACTATGATATCTCCCTTCCGAAGTATGCCATCGTAGATTATCGTGTCGATTGTTGTCCCTAATCCTGGCTCCTCTTTAACCTCTAAGACTACGCCTCTGGCAGGCTCCTCCACGGTCTTTAGGTGATCTAACATGAATCTTTGAGCTAGTCCCGCCAAGACCATAAGGAGATCGGGGATCCCTTCCCCTGTCGTCGCGCTAGTCGGTATTATAGCTACAATTTTAGAGAAATCGCTTATTCTATCGTAGCGATCTGCTCTGAATCCTAGGTTTTTGAATTCACCTATTATCTTGTATAGCAATTCCTCAAGTTTTATTACGACGGCTTCTTGTTGTTTTTTAACGGTCTCTAAGAAACTTGCCCCGGGAGTTGGCCGCCAACCAGGTATTTTATCTATCTTGTTTGCAACCACTAGGAAAGGCGTCCTACGTGCCTTTAATATTTCCACGCTTTCATACGTTTGTTTCTCGAAACCACGGTTTATATCTATCACTAGGATAGCTATGTCGGCGATGCTACCGCCCCTCTTTCTAAGGTTGACGAAAGCCTCATGCCCCGGCGTGTCTATGACTAATAGGCCTGGGATCCTAACCCTGGCTTTAATACGTTTCAATAATGGTCCGCAAACTTTCTCTAGGGCACTCCAGGGCAGGAAGGATGCTCCTATATGCTGTGTCATCGTTCCAGGCTCTTTGAGAGCAACAGCTGTTCCCCTTATCTTATCTAGGAGTGTAGTCTTACCTACATCAACATGCCCTAGGACAACGACAATAGGTGATCTAACCCACTCTCCCATTACATGCCCCAAGAGATTATTTCCCGCTTTTACTTAATATTTTCTAATGAAAACATGGAGCGCTCCTGAAACGGCATCGATATGAAAATCTATTTTATAGTGCAGTGGCAGTAATACCATAAGGTAGATGTAATTATGGGAGAATTGAAATTTAAAGCAGTCATATCTTCAAAGACTCTAATTTCAAATCCTCTGGGAGAACATCTAGTTAAACTGGAGCTAGTGGAGGAAAGGGAGCTACCCGGACCAATCATCGCCTCTCAAAGTAGAGACGGTGATTTAATGCGGGAGATAATGCCGATAGTAAACCAAGTTGTACGATCTCTGACCCCGAAAGCCAGAATCACTATACCCCGCTTAACCCTGTTTTTAACGGAAGAAGAATGGGATATGATATCGAGAAAACCTGAGATAGGAGAGGAAGTAGAAGTTGTAATCCATGAAGAAAAAGGTGAACTTTCAATTAAAATAATATCGCTTTAAAAACACCTTATTATTAAAATAAACTTATTCTATTTCGAGGTATTTTAACGGGATGTCCTGGTATTTATTGTTCGGCAGCCTTCTTCTAACGATTATAGGTAAGACTTTTGCTTTAAGCTCCATTAACGCTATTTCTATAGGATCCTTTACATGTGGCGGTATTTTAAGAAGTACTGGCGCCCCTAGAGTTATTTGTAAAGCCCGTGCGCCGACTATTCTTGCCTTCTCGTATCTCGTTAATTTTCGGGGGCCGATCTTGATGTCAAATTTTGTTTGCATTACCATTATTTTCACTACTCAAATTCCTCTTTACGTTCTCCTTCTTTACCTTTTTCCTTCGGTGGAGCGGCTGCTATTATATCATCTATTCTTAGGATCATTTCGGCTGCCTCGGTGGCGGATTTAAGCTTCTGCTTTACAACCCTTGATGGCTCAATCACATTAGCCTTGAACATATCTGCGATTCTACTGTTTAATACGTCGACTCCAGCCCACACCTCTCCCTTCTCGTGTCTGTTGCGGAGTTCCACTACAGCGTCGATCGGCTCCATACCGGCGTTGTGGGCTAAGATTGCTGGAATGGATTCTAATGCCTCCGCATACTTTAATACTGCTAACTGTTCTTTACTACCTAATGTGGTTGCGAACTCCCGTAGTCTTCGGGCGATCTCTATTTCTGGTGCACCACCGCCTGCGAGTATTTTCGGTTCTTCTATCACGTTCCTTACAACACATAACGCGTCGTGTACGGCTCTTTCAACCTCGTCGACGATGTGTTCAGCCCCTCCCCTTACAAGTATTGTTACTGCCCTCGGGTTGGGGCACTTCTCAATGAAGACCATTTTATCTTCTCCGATTTTACGCTCCTCCACCATTCCCGCAGTTCCTAGGTCTTTTTCAGTTAAGTCTTCAATATTCGTGATGATTTTAGCTCCGGTGGCCTTAGCTAGTCGCTCGATATCGGATCTTTTAACCCTGCGTATTGCCATTATTCCCTTCTTTGCTAAATAGTGTTGGGCTAGGTCGTCGATTCCCTTCTGGGTTATGACAACATTGGTGCCAATGGATGCTATTTTATCAACCATCTTCTTGAGTATTTCAGCTTCCTGTTCGAGGAAGGCTTTTAATTGCTCGGGGCTTGTTACGCGGATTTTGGCGCTCCACTCCGGTTTCTCTATTTCCAAGGGAGTATCGAGGAGGGCGATTTTTGCGTTTTCTATCCTTTTAGGCATATCTGGGTGTACCACTTCCTTGTCTAGCACTATTCCTTTAACCAGCTCGGTGTCCTCAATGGATTCACCCTTCTTCTTCTCTACTTTAATGTCGTTTAAATCGACTTTGAATTTTCCATCAGATGTCTTTTGGACGACGTTAAGGGCTGCTTCTACGGCCAATTCGGCGAGAAAGTCCCTGAACTCTGCAACTACTTTGCTGGCCAGTGCTGTGGCAGCAACTTGTTTGAGAACTTGTTTATCTAGTGGGTCGACTTTTACTGCTATTTCATCAACGGTCTTTAAGGCTTCTTCTAATGCTTTCTTAAAACCGCTTATAACAAGGGTAGAGTGAATATTTTCGTCCAATAGCTCGCCGGCATTCTTCAACAATTCTCCGGCCAATACAACTACGCTTGTAGTACCGTCACCTACCTCTTCATCCTGGGCTTTAGCAACCTCTACTAACATTTTTGCGGCAGGATGCTGTACATCCATTTCCTTTAGTATGGTTGCACCGTCACCTGTTATAGTTGCACTCCCGAAAGCGTCTACAAGCAGTTTATCCATTCCCCTTGGACCCAGAGAGGAAGCTAAAGTTTCAGCAATTATTCGTGCGGCAAGTATATTGGTGCGTCGAGCCTCCTCTCCAACAGTCCTAGAGGTCCCTTCCTTTAGAATTAACGCGGGTATAGTCCCTTTCATAGTCCCTTTACTGGTTTGTAGTGACATAATCTCACCGCGTCGTAATTTCAACATTACGCTTCTATATATACTTTTCTCGCATTCTTCTCGGTATTTTTATAAGTAAAAGACCATAACTAAGCATCTTGCATGGGGAACTGGTAAATGAAGCTTAGCGATATAGCGGAAATTATAGCGGTAATATTCTTAGCATTATTAATGCTTCAGTTCAACAATATTCTTAGCTTTGTTACAGGCAGCTCCATCCCAGTGGCCGTTGTCTCCAGCTATAGTATGGACCCGGTCCTCCATGTAGGGGATATAATAGTGACCGTACAAGCTGGGGACATAAACATCGGCGACATAGTTGTTTACTCACGTGGGAACGACTATATAGTTCATAGGGTAATAAAGACAGTTAACATGGACACTTACATAACCAAGGGGGATGCGAACTCTCTACCCGATTCAAGACCGGTAACACGTGAACAGATAAAGGGTAAAGTTTACATGGTCATCCCCTACATGGGCTCCCTTTCTCTCATATTCAATAAATCACCAATACTTGTTATATTTTATTTCCTTATACTGATCTCTATAATCTTCCTCTCAGATTACCTAGCCGAGGAAAAATCCAAAAAGAATTCTTCAAACCACACCGAAAACAAAACCTAAATTATTGAATTAACTTTTCATTTTCTGCGGTAAACCATGGAGACAGGAAATGTATTGAAAAACGGGTATACTATACGTAATTTTCAGCCTGAAGACTTGGGGAAAGTAATATATATTAATAGAAAATGTCTCCCCGAAAACTATCCCTCCTTCTTTTTCATGGAACATTATAGAAACTATCCACAGGCATTTCTCGTTGCAGAGAAAGAAAACGACGTTGTAGGATACATTATGTGTAGAATAGAGTGGGGGAGATCGTTTTTCCGTCATCTACCTACCCGTCTCGGCCATGTTATATCTATAGCCGTTTTACCCGAAGCTAGGGGGATAGGTATAGGTAAGACGCTTATGCTTAAGGCCATGGAGGCCATGAAAAAAGTCTACGATGTACATGAGTATTATCTCGAGGTCCGGGCCTCCAATCTTTCAGCAATACGTCTATACGAAAAACTCGGATTCAAGATAGTGCGGCTACTTAAAGGATACTATTCCGATGGGGAAGATGCCTACCTTATGGCACGCCCAGCACGTTAAGCCATCTTACGCATTAATTTAATGGCATTTGAGATTCCTTATAATATTCTGAGCCTCGTATCTTTCACTGGCTTTTTCTTCGCTGAAAACCGTTATTATAGCGTATAGTCTATTGGATTTTTCACAGTGCCAAAGGAAAATCCTCATCCTCTTAGTCTTTTTAATAAAAGGTAGGGGAATGCCTCTCTGGCTCACCAGTTGAATAGCTTTATGCCCTGAGACTATAGCGTCTTCTCTCTTTATTTTACCAAATTTCCCGAAAAATTTGTCGACGTCTTTCCTAAGCGTAGCATCGTACCAGTCTTCCAGGTTATTATAGTATTCCTTTAGAATGATGTTGGCCATGCTGTTGTATGCTAATAAAATGTAGGCGTTGTCCTTTCTTCTATAAAACCTGGCTAGCGATAGTCCAGTAGTCACCTTGTAGTATGTTAAGTCGAATGTGCTAGGGAGGGTTAATTTTATACCGTAAAAGTTCCAGAAATACTTCTCTCCATGACATTTAAGTGAAGGTAGGATGGTTTTTGACAGAAATGAATGGTATTTTTCGTAATCCTTTGTAGTTGAATACAGGAATAACGTGCAAAGCCTTTCACTGTTCTCGCAATACCAATGTAACACATCTGAACAGTTTTCCTCATCTAAATTTATCCTTGAGAGGATCGCATCGTGGTTCATTACTTTAACGTTAACGCGCCCGATGGCTTTCAGCTTAGGATTCTTCTTTTTTAAATTTTCTATGATTTTTTTCATAGTATTTTTTACATCGGGCATTTTCTCAAACGGAATTTTTTCCCAGTTCACTTCAATTCTTACACCGTACTCGTCTTCTATCTGCAGGAAACCGTTCTTCTTCTTGATTTGTTCACGAGTGAGATCCCATGTTTCAGGTATTTTCAATAGAAAACCTCTCCACCCGAAATCCTTTATCCTTCCTTTCAACCCTAATACCTCAGAAGTTAATTATAATTATCTATGATATATGTTTCTAAACAATAATAGCTTAAAACTCGCTGTAACTTGTATTCACCGACTATACCTTTTGTCAACTATCTCTGAACTGGTGTCGGGCATCCTTGATGACGCCAACCTAAGAGTAATATTTTAAAATAGGAGCAAAAGAAGAAAATGGGGTTTAGGATGCCGATAACTGATCCCGTAAAATTACAGGTAGCGTTAGATAGAACATTTCGGGTTAAAATATGCCGACGTTGCGGTGCAAGAAATCCATGGAGCGCCGAAAGGTGTCGCCGCTGTAGGAGACGTGATCTACGTCCAAAGAGGTATAGAAAGTAGTTGGAGTTATATATTTTATTTTAATTAACAAGGTTAAAATGCTTCTATTCCTTTATGTGTTCTTTAGCATATAGGTAGATTCCGTCTAAAACTCCTGGACCGCCTGCCCGTCCGTGGGGGCTAAGCTTGTTTTTGCCTCTGAGTCGGGCAGTTAAGTGGATGTTAGCCGCCGTCTGACCGACCGACTCCAAGTCTATTCCTTCAACTATAACCTCGTCCTTAGTCACAGAAACCTTAGTGTCGCTACCTATTATTTTTGCAACTCGTTTATCCTTGCTACCTAGAAAGTTTTCTATAACCACTTTTCTTCCTTCAACTTTCACGTTCATCGGGAAATGTGCATAAACGATGTACATCCTATACCTGTAGCCCTTCAGCACCCCTATCATCATGTTTTGGATCTTAGAGGCAATCATCCTTAGAAGGGCTTTTTCCCTCTTTCTGAGAAAATATCCTTCAATTATTATCTTATCTTCCTCCTTCTTAATATCTATGGTTTTTGCGTAGGAAAAGTCTTTGGTAAGCTCGCCTAGAGGCCCCTTTACGGTTATATTTTTTCCCTTTAGGCTTACCTCAACACCTGACATTATCGGTACTTCAAGTCGAGCGTAAACTTCTTTCATCTCCCATACGCCAGCATAAAAGCTTCCAGATGAAAAATATATCTCTTTCCTTTTCCAACAGCTAGGTAAGTGTTCCAGCATGTGGCGTACCTCAACTACTGAAAATAAGTTGCGTCAACCAACCGGTTTTCGACCGCTAGGCTTATTACTGTGAGCATGCTTACTCATTTTTAGGAGCCGGGGTGCCCGAGCGGCCAAGGGGGCCGGCTGCAGACCGGCTTTGTGTGGGTTCAACTCCCACCCCCGGCTTAATTATCTTAAAGTGTAAAAGGTGTAGTATTGAATGTACAAAAGACCTGTAATAGGCTTCTTCGAAGACCAAGTGTCAACTTTTTGGAAGAGTCTAGGGTTTCTGAAGCCTCTATGTTTCTATCCCTTTGAGGGCCTGAGTCTCGTGGAAAAGCTTGCAGAAAATACTGAAAGCAAAAAGCTAGCTCTGTTTATGCGGCCTGCACTTAAAGATGTTTTCTTGAAAATTTATAGTAAAACAGTGTTGAAATGGCTTATTGGTGAAACTTATCTATCAGAGATCCTCGTTAATCCATTAAACCTTCAGGAGGATTTAATATTACTGAACTCTAGGCTACGGGTTTCAGCTGCGGAAAAAATTTTAAATGTTCTTGAAGACACCCGTGGAAACAATATTTTGTTGACCCCGAGGCTCGATATTGTAGCTTTAAGAGTTGGAAAAAATATATCAAGATATTTAACTCGTTTTCTACAGGGTAGGATACATATTGAACTGTTGTTGCCCTTCAGAGACCTTCTCGTAGAAGAGATAGTTCCAGATGAAGACGTACTACTCGATGAAAAAAACCTCAATATCCCATATACTTTTCAGAAAAATGTTGAACAGTTGACAATAAAAGGTAAACACGTGGAGACGGTGGGCAAGTTTTCGATTAAAGGTAGAGTATTATTGAGAGAGAAATGCATTATAAAAGACTCGGTAATAGAGAATTCCACTATAGGGTATGGGTCATCGATCGAGAACAGTGTTATTAAAGACAGTATAATAGGTGACTATGTTGAGATAAAGGATAGCGTCTTAGAAAAAACTATTGTAGGGGACTTTTCCTTCATAAATAGATGTGTTTTTTCGAGACCTAGGATATCAGTTAGAGGTCTCTTACCATCATATGGTAGTATCAACATTGTAGGTGAAGCATGTGAAGTCGAATCCTCAAAAATGTACTATATACATCTTGTTGCAACTGAATCGGTGGGAAATCTGAGGGGAGTTTACTGCCCTTCAAGTAAGGTAAAAGGCTCCCTGTTACACCTTAAACGCAGATTAAAGGCTATGGGAGCTGACGTATCGGTACGTAATTTAACGAGAATCTTCAGGTTATAACGTGTCCCTCAGAGTTTATTTCACCATGTAGAATGCGTGTACATGATAAGGGCTTGCCGTCGTCTGCCATAATCATTTCAATGCGGATTATCTTTAAGGGTGGCAAGTTACAGCATATCCTAATGTCATTTATTTCCAGCGCTCTTTTATAGCCCTCTTCGCTAACAACTATAGCTTCAAGTTTATCCTCGTCGATACTTGGACCATAGGGGTCTATTAATGGAACAATGCGCGCTCTGTGGATTAGATTCTTTTCGGCCAGGAAGCGACATAGATTTCTAAAACGTATCTCGTATGGGGGAACATAGTGTTTTTTCACTATTTTTTTAACCAGATAATCAGTTGAAAGTCCGATGATGACCTCATCTGCTACCTTGAATGCAGTCAATAAGAGACTTTTATGTCCTTTATGTAGTATACTAAAAGTTCCTCCAAGGGCAACTAGAGCGAATTTCCTGGACGACATTAATATAACCGTTCGTGGGGTTCAGAATATCATGCTATCTCAATGTATATGTCTTCGCTTAACTTCAAGGTCTTTATTCCTGATGGCGGGGCTGTGAACTTTATTTGCGGTATCTTATGCATGGCCTCAAGATCTCTTTTAACGGGCTCGAGTATTGGTGGCGCGTAAACCTTGACGTTTAGAGGGTCTTTTAAAGAGAGACCATGACCGCGCTTATAGTTCCAAATGCAACTATTGAACTTCATGAAAGCTTCTAGCAGTTTACTATAGTCCTCTTTTATGAACGTAAAGGGTTCAGGAAACTGCTCTACATGTATGCTTTTACCATCGCCATATAGTTTACGCCATATGGCATCGGTCACGAAGGGCATTATAGGTGCAAGAAGCTTTAGCACAGACTTCAAAACCTCATGCAAAGTGTACCATGCTCCCCTCTGTTCGGCGACCGGAAAACCACCGTCTCTATTGTATGCACGCGCTTTCACTGCTTCAACGTAGTGGGCTGCAAATATGTCCCATGTAAATTTGTATATTTCGTGTGCAGGGACATAGACGTCCATGTTCCTGTATGCATGGATAACGGTATTTATCACGGTGTTTAACCGCGACAATAGGGCGCGGTCGAGCTCACGTAACTTTACCTCCTTAAAATCAACCTGAGGGAACATAGATATAAACCTAGCAATGTTCCATAGTTTAATTGCAAAGGATAATCCAGTTTTCAATCGTTGTTCGGAGAACCTGTAGTCGCTTCCAAGTTTAACTTCGCTTGCAGCCCAGAATCTTATGGCATCGGCTCCGTACTTTTCGACGAAAGGTGTTGGATCGATGACGTTACCTTTCGATTTATGCATTGCTTCGCCCTTCTCATCCAAACCCATCCCGGTAATCCTTACATGTTGGAAAGCAGGTTTCCCTGTCAGCTGGTATATCCGTAGGATGGAGTAGTAAAGCCATGTCCGAATTATGTCTTTACCTTGGGGTCTAAGGGATACAGGGAAAGCCCTCCCAAACAGCTGTTTGTCACGCATGTATCCGGACACATATAGTGCCGATATACTTGAATCCATCCACGTATCAAACACTCTGGTTTCTCCTTGAAACTCTTTATGTCCACATTTCTCACATTTTTCGAAGGGGGGTGGATCCTTCCAAGGTCTATAATATTTTCCAGGAGGAGGTAGGTGGATGTGCCCGCATTTTTTACAGTACCACACTGGAACCTCGGTTCCGTAGTAGCGTTCGCGGCTTATAGGCCAGTCCATTGTTATTGAATTAATCCAATCTATCAGCAGTTGCTTGTGCTCAGGCGGATGAAAGTTTATTTTTTCAATTATTTTAAGAATATCATCCCTGTACTCGAGTTGCTTTAGATAAAATTCCTTCATGGAAATGTATTCTATAGGTGTTTTACAGCGCCAGCATACTGGGACCGTATGCTCTATTCTCTCTTTCTTACTTATAAGACCCATCTTCTCTAGATCCTTCACTATACTTTTTCTTGCCTCAACTACGCTTAAACCGGAATATTTACCAGCTATCTCATTCATTGTTCCATCGGGATTGATAGCCACCTTGAATGGTATTTTGAGTTCACGATGTATTTCTACATCGTTTTTATCGCCAAATGAACATATCATCACGAGCCCTGTACCAAACCCCATTTTAGCGTAGGGATGGGATATTATCTTCACTTCATGTCCATAGATAGGAACTATGGCCGATTTTCCTTCTAAATGTTTATAGCGTTTATCCTCCGGATTGAAGATTACCAGGTTACACGTACAAAGGAGCTCCGGCCGAGTTGTCGCTATCGTTATTTTTTCGCCAGTATCTTTTACCGTGAAATCCACATAGTATAATGTTGTCTCCTCGACCTTATCTTCGAGCTCGGCTTCAGCCAATGTCGTCCTACATCTGGGACAGTAATTGACCGGTCTCTCAGCCTCGTAAATTAACCCTTTCTTATAGAGTTCTATGAACGTAGCTTGTGTTATTTTTCTATATTCGGGACTGTCTGTTCCATGTTTCCAGATTATAAAGCTCATGCCAAACCTCTTAACGATGTCTTTTAGTTCCTTCTCCACCTCGTCCAAAAATTTTTCACAGTATCTTAGGAAAATTTCCCGTGGAACTTTCCGAGGATTTATGTTCAACCTCTTTTCTACCTGTACTTCCACTGGAAGCCCGTTTCTATCGGTGTAGAACGGGACCAAAACGTTGTAACCGAGCATTCTATAGGCTCTAGCGATCATATCTATTTGCGTGTAGTGAGCTACAGCACCTATATGCCATTTACCCGAGGGGTATGGTGGCGGAGTATCTATCACAAAGACCGGGCGGGTATCGTCTTTGGGATCGAAGTCATAAACCTGTTCTCTAGACCATTCATCAACTAAATCGAGTTCCCGCTTAGGGCTCCATATCTTCTCTTTAAGTAGGGGTTCAAATTTCATGCGGGTTCCCTGCTAATGTAACAGCTAATAGCTTTAAAGAATCATCATTAAAATGCTTTACCTGCAAAAAATTCTATTATATTAGTATTATGAGCAGATATTTTATTCTAGCCTCAGTTCAATCTCCTTTTTAGCAGCAGCTTTAGGAACCACTAATTCGAGCACACCATTAGTGAACGTGTACTTGATTTTAGAGGGATCGGGTTCAACCTTTTCAGGTAGTTTAATAATCCTCTTATAACTGTCGTATATCCTCTGCTTTACAATATACTTCTTTTCCTTATCTTCAGCTTTCCATGCCTCACTTTTTTCAGCTTTAACCTCCACAGTATCTTCTGTGAGTTTTACCTTGATTTCCTCCTTATTGAAACCCGGCAAATCTACACGAATTATATATTCATTATCTGTTTCCTCTAAATCGTACGGGGGTTCGTAATATCCTTTAGCTTCAATGGTTTCGTGGAAGCTGGATACTAGTTCTCCGAAAAGCCTGTCTATCTGCTTTTTCAGCTCTAACATTGCTTGTAGGGGATCCTCGTAGTAAATCATTGTTTTTACCTCAAATATTTTCTTAGAAACGTAGTATAAAAATAATTTTGATTTAAAATTACACGTTAGGCTAGAAAAATGGTGAACAAAAATTTAAAATAAAGGTTTTATGTGAAAAGCTGGTGGTGAATTGCCGTGGCTAAGGAACTTAGTCTAGAAGCCCTACAAAAAAGGAAAGAGGAACTGGAAGCCCTACATACAAAACTAGTACAGGACCGCGAAAAAATACTTAGCGAATACAATAAAATTAAGGAGAAAGAGGATAACGTATACGAGAAATTAAACGCCACTAGAGATTACATGACCTATGCTAGGCTCGAAGTTATCTACTATAAACTACAGGAAAAGAGGAAAAACATAGAACGGGAGCTGAAAGAGCTGGAGAAAAAGCTTCGAGGGGTTGAACGGGAGCTGGAAACCGTTAAAAGACGATTGGAGTTTCTTAAACCCAAGGGCGGATGGAAGGTCGAATATAGTACGCCTAGTAGTTAATGATATGTCTAAAACATTTGTTTTTCCTCTCTTTTATGCCTGCATCCTTGAGCTTATCGTATAACATTAAGAGAAAAAGCGGGAATATTACGGTGGCATCTCCGTAAACTGTAACGTGCTTCGCCCTTGGCTTTATTTTCCCCCAGGTTATAGCCTCCCTGGTTCTAGCGCCGCTGAGGCTTCCATCCCACTCGTACGCCGTGGTTATATAAATGGCGTATTTCAATCCCCCGGTAAACTGGGCCCACCAGATTAAATGATGTTTACTGATTCCCCCTCCTAAAACTAATCCCCCTACAGTCTTGAGCGAATATACTATCTCTGATAACTCTTTCATATCCTTTAGGACATCGAGTATCAGTTTTTTACCTCTGGTGCGAGCAAGTTCCCTGAAAGTAAATAAAGCCGTCCCGAAAGCTGAATCCACAACTCCCGGAGAATATATCGGAATTTTTTTCTCGTATGCGGCCCGTAAAATGGAGTTAGGGTCATTTATTTTTGAGCCTACATGCCATAAGCTTTCACGAATTCCCAGTGTTATGGACCGTTCGTTAACATTTAAAAATTCATCGAAAACACTATGGGTAAACTTTTCTATTAGGGGGCCATAGTCCTCTTTAGGTATAAATATATTTCCAAGTCTATGTAGCCCCTGTTCGCTGAGCGCCACATCGTCGACATCGAAATCTCCTTTATAGTATCTCCCGCCGATACTCCTAGCTATGTCATGATCAATTGTACCTCCAGTAGTAAAAATTACGTCCACAAAACCTTTGTAAACGAACTCGGAAATAACGGTTCTTAAGCCCGTGGCAATTAAATTTGCTGTAAACGCGAAGAAGACTGTGGAGTCTTCGTCAAGGTACATGTCTAGGGCATAGTCGACCGCTTTGACTAACAGGTTAGCTGTAAATCCTCCAATATCCCGATACATTTCATAGAGCTCGTGTACTTTCTCTAGATTCCATATTCTAGGGTTTCCAACAGTAGATTTCGTCATAATATCCACCCTGCTTTTATTCCACAACATAGAGATAGATTTTATGTGTACGCCATTGATTGTAAATATTTTCTATCTTTTTAGGAACCCAACCCTTTATCTCAAAATCATGGGAAACCACACGGGTTCCAGGCCTAAGCTCCCTATCGAGCTTTGGTTTAAGCCTCTCATTTACACTCGTCAATAGATATAATGTCACCACATCCGCCTCGCTTAGATCAACCTCGAAGAAATCTCCATGAATGATCTTCACTTTATCCTGTAGCCCCAACCTAAGTATTTCACGAAGACACTGTTCCACCAAGTCTTTTCTAATTTCTATACCCACGGCACGGGCACCAAACTCCTTTGCCGCCATTATTATTATCCTACCGTCCCCGCATCCAAGATCGTAGACTACGTCACCGGGCTTTACTTCAGCTAATTCAAGCATCCTCCTAGCTACAGAATAGGGAGTTGGTACAAAGGGCACTTGAGGATAATATGTCATCTACGATGCCCCACTATTTTATCTTTAAATACACCAGCATTAGGTAGCTCATGATAATATAATTTTACCGTCATAAAATATTCTTAAGATTCTTAAGATAATTTCAATAACCTTCTGGAATATCATCCCAACTAGTTCCAAAAGTAAGACTCTGAAAAGTTCGACAAGATTCATGGAGATAGGTTTTAGCTACATTAAGGGAATAAACGGTTTTAGTTTAAGGTATGACGCCGGGGGTGGGATTCGAACCCACGCGCCCCAGAAGGGGCATTGGGTTTCTCATCTAGCCCTCTTTACATGGATCTCGAGCCCAACCCCTTAGTCCACTCGGGCACCCCGGCTACAAGATTACCTTGTGGAAGATGTTTATATAATTTCGCGACGAGTACGCCGGGGGCGGGATTTGAACCCGCGCGGGCTTTACACCCAGCGGGTTAGCAACCCGCCGCCCTAACCAGGCTAGGCGACCCCGGCTCCATCACTACTCTATTGGAAACAAATAATTAAGTATATCGATGAGATAGAATATTAATATTCGATTGTAATTTACTAGGGGAGGGGCCGTAGTCTAGCCTGGTATGATGCGCGGCTCGGGCCCGCGTGGCCCCGGGTTCAAATCCCGGCGGCCCCATAACCAATATTTTCATTAAGGTTCTATTCCTTCAAGAACTGTGATTTCCTCGGTAGTAAGCATTTTCAGCTGTCCCAGAAAAACTCCGTCGAGTAGGAAAACTTCAGCCCTAAGTACTCCAGCTCCTATAGCGTTAAGAATAGGGCTTATCGATTCTCCAATACTGTACTTGTTTACTGCTAGTCCTTTAAGAAAATGGTTAAAGGCTGGCATAACGACGAGTAGATGAAATCTTGGTGTAAATCCGAAGACGTCGGTAAAGACGTGTAGTATATCCGTTTCCGACCCGTATATAGGTTTTTTAAGGTGATATCTAAGGAATTTTTGCAGAACCATTTTTTTGTCGAGCGGTATATGCAACCATACTGGCTCCACTATTCTGAAACCCATTTCATCGGCTACCTCTATTGAAGGGTGAATGTGTCCCATGACCAGTAACTGTGCTTTGAAAAGTTCGGGGGAAGGCCATGCATGGCCATGGAATAATCCTATAATCCTCCCCGAGGATTCTCTAACCAATATTCCCCTAGATGAATGAAACTTTATGTTGTCTTCCTCTAAGGTTCCTATAAGTCCTCCGTCATGATTACCTATGATCACCTCTATTTGGGGATAGGTTTTCGATAGTTCCTCGAGAAATAGGGAAACTTCGTTTAACTCTTCCCTACCAATGCCTAGGATACCATGCTTTAGGTCTCCAAGTATGATTAGTTTATCGGCTTTTTCCCGTCTCCCTATGTCAGTTAGCTGTTTGGCAAGCCTTCTAGTCTGAAAGGGTAGCCTCAATCCCTTCTCCTTTAACTCTTGTTCAAAACCGATGTGAGTATCCGCAACAACCACTATGTTTTCATTGTTCTCATCGACTATTTTCAGAGACCTGTTCCCAAATATGGGTGTCACCATGATCCGCTCTCCATCCCCCAGGCTCTCTTAACTATATTATCGTTGTATAGCCATTGCCACAGATTATTATGGGCATAGGCAACATTTAAATAATGTTTCATTTACGTGAATTGAAGTATCTTGAATAAGAAAGGAATCCTTGAAGATTTCCGTAAAAAGTATGGTAAAGATTTCGTTAAAGCCTATACTGCTGTAAAAAGGAAACGTGTAATGAAAGTAATTTATAAGGATGCTCAACAAGTCTTCTGGATCGTTTATTCACCGTATAGAAGAAGGTTTCATCTGGTGGTATCGGATCTATTCTGCACCTGCCGCGACTTCTATCTAAACGTAGTTTTAAGGAAAAAACGTGATTACTGCTACCATATTTTGGCCCGAAAACTAGCCGAAATGACCGGCATGTATGAAACTCGATATCTCGACGAGAAAACCCTTCAAAGGTTCATCATAGAATTATACATTAACCTAAAATACATTGATTAAAATAAATTAGTTTGCTTAATTTTAGCCCTCGTACTCGACGGCTACCTCAGATCTCGTTTCTATTCGCTGGACCTTCCCGTCACGTAGATAAATAATCCTGTCACTTACGTCTATCATTTTTAGGTCGTGTGTAGCAGTAACTATTGTTACCCCCTTTTCCTTGTTTAACGTTCTAAGTAAATTGATTATCTCTAAACCTGTATGGAGGTCGAGGTTTGCTGTCGGCTCGTCTGCAAGTACTATAGCCGGGTCGTTTGCCAAGGCCCTAGCTATGGCTACACGCTGCTGCTGTCCACCGCTCAACTCGGTAGGCTTGTGACTCAGCCTATCGCCTAAACCGACCTTTTGTAACAGTTCGGTAGCCTTTTTAATCCTCTCTTCACGTGGGACGCCAGCGAAGATCATGGGTAGCATTACGTTTTCGAGGGCGGTAAGCACGGGGATTAGGTTAAAGGTTTGGAAAATGTATCCTATTTTTCTACAGCGTAACCACGCAAGTTCATAAGCATCTAGTTTACTTATATCCACTTCATCAATGTAGACTTTGCCTCTCGTAGGTCTATCTAAACCTCCGATCATGTTGAAGAGTGTTGTTTTACCCGATCCTGAAGGACCCATTATGGAAACATATTCGCCTCTACGGATTTTGACGTTCACTCCGTCGAGGGCTTTAACCACGAATTTACCCATATAATAATATTTAGCAAGATCCTCTGTTTCAACGGTATATTCATACCTCATTCCCATACACCCAGGCTAACTGCTAACATTAGAGGATGAGAAGATATATAAATTATTATACCTCGTAGCGTAGGGCTTCTGCTGGGTTAAGTTTAGCCGCATAGTATGCTGGATACAGTGACGCCGCCATGGTGAGCACTACTGCTAGAACTACAGATAGTAGAAATAGGGTTACTGCTGCCGGTATAGTTAGAGATGCAAAGGTCCCAAGAGGAGATGTTAATGCTCCTATCAAGTCCTCCGGCCTAAATTGAGTGTAACCATATACTACGCCAGCGATTAATCCTATGACATATCCCATTATGCCTCCAACGCTACCTATTATCATTGATTCTAGGAGGAAGAACGTTAAGACATGTCTATCCAACGCCCCTAAACATTTCATTGTTCCGATCTCCTTGTAGCGTTCAGCGACAGCTATTAACATGCTGTTGGTTATACCTACACCGCTTACGAGGAGCGAGATGAATAAGAGCCAGTATTGGTATGCCTTTATAGTTTCAGGTGTACCTCTAGCTACCTGCTGGATCTGAGCCATGAGGAGGATAGAAACCATGAAAGCTATTCCTAGAACTATTGAGGCTGTGGTTATGGCTGCCCTCACGAAACGTTTCCTAATGTTTTCGAGACTTATCTTAAAAGCCTCTGAAAACGGCAGTTTTATTTCACCGATCTCCCAAGTTCCTATTTTTTCTTTACTCATGAAACTCGCCTTCGAACAACTAATCTTCGGATATATTCTGCTAGTAAACTTATATATTTTTCCAGAATAAGACTTCACCGAACATTTCTAAAAGGCTATTAAAATGGACCGGGGGGGACTCGAACCCCCGACCTCCCGCATGCCAAGCGGGCGCTCTCCCACCTGAGCTACCGGCCCCTCGAATAAACTGTTGATGAAAGGGGATTTATATATTCTCCTACTCCGTACGAGACCGCAAACTTTCATCCGACAGATAACGTTATTTTATTCTTATTCTGTTAACCTTCTTGTTCTGCCACGAGTATCTTCTAATCCTCCTGGATCTACCGAATCCGCAGGCGGCACAATAGTGTTTTCTAACGTTGTATGCGTGTCTACCACATCTTCTACATCTAATATGTGTTTTTCCACGACTTCTTTTACCCATTGAAGTGGTACCCTTAACCATCGTTTACACCCCGTTTATCCCGTTGGACTCACTAATATAACATTGTCTCCGCGGACGATTATTGTTCCGAGCCTTCTACTTCTATTGTTTTTTATTTCCTCTGCTTCATCGAGCACCAGGTTTAAATGTTGATCGAAGCTTCGTAAAATCCCCCTAACCTCCCTTCCACCTTTCAACTTGACTAAGACAGTGGTTCCTAAAGACTTCAATAATATTTGGGCAGTTGTAGGTCCCGGCATTTTTCCACCGTATTCTTGCTCTGCGCTGGTTAAAATCCTAAAGCCTATTATAAAATTTCTGTCTACTTTAACGATATAAGTATTTAAAGCGAGCCCTCGAACAAGCCTAGAGAAATCCTGTTGAGATGCACCTAAAAATATAAGTAGCTGTCCCTACGCCTACTTAATTTGAGGGATATTATATTACGAAGACATATGAGGTTTATTCAAGGTACTTCCTGAGTTCCAAGGATAAGAAAGTAGTGTTGACGGTGCTGAAAAAATTTCTAGCGACCGATATTCCCACACCTAAACGGGTTGAAATACTGAAGACGAGGCAGGGTATAGATGTATTCTTGGTAGAGGAAAAGGGATTACTATGGCGTATGGACGATCAAATTTACCCTACACTTCTAGTCCCCTTACTCTACGAAAACAGGATGCCACGAATATTTGTCGATGAGGGTGCTGTACCGCATATTCTTAATGGAGCAGACGTAATGCGCCCGGGAATAGTTGACATGGTAAATGATTTTGAAGAGGGGGATGTAGTATGCATCTACGAAGAAAAATACAGGAAACCGATCGCAGTAGGCATAGCACTGTTTTCGTCGGATAATATGAGAAAGATGTCTAGAGGTAAAGTAGTGAAAAACATCCATCATCTCAAAGATAAACTATGGAATTTTATCCTACAATATTCACGGCTAAAGTAAATTATGTTTTAAAGCCTAGCAGCTAAAGCCTCCGTGTTATTTAACTCTACTACACGTATGTTCAGTTTCTTTGTAATTAGGGTAGCTAGTTCGCTTATCTTCCTTTTCTCACCATGACAAAGAACTATCCTTTGCGGTCTTGGAGTAATTCTCTCAGCATATCTCAATAACTGCCGTCTGTCGCTGTGCCCGGAGAATCCTTCGATACGATGTACTTCCATCTTCATTTTAATTATTTCGACTCGCCCGTTAGGTGATGTGAATGGTATTTCACGTAGCCCCTGAAGTATCCTTCTACCGAGAGTCCCTTCAACCTGGTAGCTAACAAATATAATACTGTTACGTTCATCTGGGGCAAGTAAGCGAAGATAATCCATGACGGGGCCTCCTGTAAGCATGCCGGATGTAGCTAATATAACCGCGGAATCTAATTCAGCTATCTCCATACGCTTATTTTGTCCCTTAACCACCTCTATGAAATCTGCCACAAAGGGATTCTCCTCATAGTATATTTGATTCCTAACAGTGTGCGAGAGATATTCGGGAAAAGCTGTATGTATGGCCGTTGCTTCACTGATCATTCCTTCCACAAATATCGGTATCTCCGGCAGTAAGCCTCGTCTAATAGCATCCACTAAGACGAGTAAAATCTCTTGGGCTCTACCCACTGCAAGAACTGGTATAAGAACTTTCCCGCCCCTTGCAATAGTTTTTTTAACCACCTCTAAAAACATCTTCTCGGTCTCCTCTCTCGGAGGCATTACGTCTTCTCTTCCACCATAGGTACTCTCCATTATTAGGACTTCAACTCGGGGAAACTTGTATGTAGCTGGGTCGAGAAGCCTTGTTCTACCGAACTTAAAGTCTCCGGTGTAGACAACATTGCAAAGCCCATTACCTATATGTAGATGAACCATAGATGAACCTATCACGTGCCCGGCGTTATGTAGGGTTAAACGTATATCTGGAGCAATGTCAGTAACTTCATCGTATTTCAGAGTTATTGTTCTTACGAGAGCCTCTACTATATCTTTTTTGGAGAAAGGTAGTGGTTTACCCTCCTTTTTATTGACTTCAATGTAGTCTTCAAGCAGTAATTTCATTAAGTAGGCTGTCGGCTCGGTCGTGTATATGGGGCCCCTGTAGCCATACTTGTAGAGAAAAGGTACGAAACCGAGGTGATCTAAGTGGGCATGCGTTAATACTACAGCATTAAGGTTTTCTAGATCTAAATCTAATATGTCGAGGAAAGGATACTCGTCAGCCACGTTTGAAGGTTTTATCCCGGCATCTAGGAGGACGTTACTCTCCGATGTCTGCACTAGAATTGTACTTCTTCCAACTTCACCGAACCCTCCGAGCGCAACTATTCTGACTCTACCCTGCTTAAATATCGGAGACCTATGTATACTTAAGCCGGTTTCACGGAGGAACCTTTTTCTCTCTACTGTACGGCTTCGATAAATTTGCCTAACCTCAGATACTGTACGGGATACTAGAGGAGGAGACCTTAGCACTCTGACCTTCCAGTGCGTCCGGAGGAAAATCATGTTAAGAAGGCTACCGTCCTTACCTATCACGTAGCCGGGTTGTTTAGCCTCTATTTCTACTTCTCCTTTCTCCCTATCAAAATATATATTAGTTACACCGGCTTCGGGCGGAACAAGTTCTTCTATGATCCGTTTCGCCTCTTCCTCGCTTTTACGTGCCTCGGGATCCGTCCTTATTACAATCCTCTTCTTGATGGTTTTAACTATTCTTTTTATCGCTCCACTTCCATCTTCTGTGAACAGGACTTCCGGTCTTGTTGTATAGATTACTATAAGAGGGCCCTCAAACTCTATTTTGGTGATTCTAGCCTCCAAGGGTATGTTCTCAAATATTGATTGCCTAATTTTCTCTATCGTCTTATCCATGATCATTCTAATCACTAGTTACCCTCTTTTGGAAAAAGACGCAGTTAAGCACCCAGAATAAACAGAATCTCATTTCACAGTCTTACTTAAATACTTTTTTATCTCCTCGTCAGAGAGCATTCTAGACTCCTCACGTGTTATAATTACTGAATCTATCCCCTCGCCACTGCCAGGATCGATTCTCATTGCCGCCTCAACAGCCTTTAACGCAAGCGGTAGCGTCTCCTTAACGCTCATCTCCGGTCTAAAACCTGAATCCAGAATAGCTAACGCCAAGTGGGTGCCAGAGCCCGTGGCTATATATTTCTCCTTTGTTATCGACCCAAACCAGTCGACTGCATATAATGCTGGACCCGTATCATCCACTCCTCCTATTATTAGTTGAACAATGTAGATGAAGGGTCTTGCCTCGAAGAGCAAAGTAGATGCTAGCGATGCTAGCGATGCAATCCTAATGTTTCTACTTTTTTCAAGCCTATAGAGGGAGGCTTCTGCCTTAAGGTTATCGACTATTCTTTGGGCATCAGAAACCGCGCCAGCGATAGTTACTGCCACATGTTTATCAATGAAATGGATTTTTTTACCCCTTCTATGGGCAATATAATATCCACTTGTAACTCGTCTGTCCGTAGCCAAAACTATTCCATCGCTACACTGTACGCCCACTGTCGTCGTACCTGTCTTCAGTAACTTGAGTTCCCGTGGATTAATTGACATCACAAAGACCACCAACTATTGATTTTTACTCTTCCAAGCTTATAAATATCTATCTTACTGAGAAGAATATCACTAATATACTTGGAGCCTAAACCGTATCTAGTTAATAGCACGGTGAGAGACGTGCCTTCAAGGAAGAAATTGCAAAGTGAAGGCAGGAAAAAACTACAAGTTACACTGGTGACAGAAGACCTCGCGAAAATAGGTGCAACGTTCATCATTAAAAAGAAACCCTATTGTAGTAAATGCTACCTTAAGAAAATTTGTGTCGATGGTTTACGTGAGGGAATAAAATATAGAGTCTCCTCCATACGTAGTAAAACCCACCGTTGCCCATTTACCGGGTCGATTATGCGGGTCGTAGAGGTAACCTATGCTCCAATTCAGGCTCTTTTACCTGCTTCTAAGGCAATGCCCGGTGCAGTAATTACCTTCGCTCCACCCTCCTGCAACATTAAATGCCCTCTTAAACAGCTATGCATCCCAGAGGGGTTAAGGAAGGGAGATAAAGTAGTAATTACGGGTATTATAAGTAAAGGTTTTAAATGTGATAATGGTTTAGAGCTTACCCTTGTTTCTCTTTTGCCTCAGTTTTAGCGGCCTCTGTTTTAGCTTCAGGCTTCCTTTCCTTCAACTTCAGTTTCACCGAAAATACCACAGATTCATATTCTTCAGGTAACAGATTTCTAATATCCAGCGCTATCCCCCTCAAAATTATCCCTAGCCTCTCCACCACCAGGATACTATCTGGTAGCTTAATGTACACAGTTTTATTTCTCTCCGTAATCTCGATGTCTTTAGGCTCTATTCCACGCAGTCTTCGTCCAATTATAGCCCTAATTTTCTCCTTATTCGAAGCGAGTATTTTCACGATTTTAACGCGGTATCTTAAGGTTTTTCCAGCAAGTGGGTGGTTGAAGTCTAATTGTACTCTTCCACCACCAACGCTCCTTACAATTGCTATGTTACCATTCACTTCAACCCGCATGCCTACTCGTGGTATAACTCCTCTTCGACTTAACTCGATTGCAGGTATAACCCTAATTTTACCTGGATCCCTTGGACCGAAAGCCTTTTCTGGAGGAAGAACTATTTCCTTTTCCTCACCAACCTTTACCCCGACGAGCTGTTTTTCGACTTCTTTAAGCAGGAACCCCTTTCCCACGACCACGAGGGCTGGTTCATAAGGCTCATTCTCATTATATATTTTGTTTTCTCTTGCTATTTCCTCGATGGTCGTGTCTATTACTTTTCCTTCAGCTGGTAAATCGACAGTATAGTCTACAAGTATGAAGTCGCCCTCTTTGATTTGTACGGGTTCATGAGTCTGGTCAGCGGAGGTACTTTTCTTCACTCCTCCGTGCAGGTCAGTCTCTTCATCCCGGATCATATTCATGCACCCCCTTAAGTGCTTACGGTTTCAGTTTCTTCCCTATGTTTTATTTTAACTAAGCGCGTTATATAACCTGCTATCCTATTACGAACCCTCTTGGAGTCGACTATTGTGAGTTCGGTTACAACTTTCTTGTTGTGCTCAAAGTCATCTGTAAATTTATCTGGATATAGTTGCAACAGTTTCCTGGCTGTGCGTTTTATATAGGCTGGACGGACTTTACCCAAGCTGAGCCCCATGCTTATGGTTTAACAAGGATTTTAAGTTTTTTGCCTCTATAGAATAATATTAAATTACATTGAATTAAAGTGGAAGGAGGATTTCTAGTATGAAGGAAGATAAGGGCATACCGTTAAGCGTTATGGAGAGATTCTTTCGTAGAGTTGGGGCGGAGAGGGTTAGCAGAGAAGCTTTAATAGAGCTTAAGAAGGTGCTGGAAAAAATAGCCCTAGAATTAGCGAAGGAGAGCGTTGAATTGGCAAAGTTTTCAAAAAGAAGAACAGTTAAGGGAGATGATGTAAGATTTTCATCTAAAAGGGTATTTAGATTGCTCTATCTTAGTACAGTAGGCGAAGAAGAACGGGCTTCTGAGGGGGAGTACTCCTAGGAAAAATTTAAATAGAAGCGTAAAGTATCCCTGTTTGAGCCGCATAATTTTGGGGTGATGCCAGTGTCCGAACCTATGATAGCCCAAATGGGAGGGATACCTGTACTTATATTGAAGGAGGGAACCACTAGGAGAACCGGTAGAGAGGCTATACGACTTAACATAATGGTTGCCCGCGCCATAAGTGAAGCTGTAAAAACTACCCTCGGACCAAAGGGAATGGACAAGATGCTGATAGACAGTCTTGGAGACATAACTGTAAGCAACGATGGGGCAACGATTTTAGATGAGATGGATGTCCAGCATCCAATAGCCAAACTTCTTGTAGAAGTTTCTAAAGCCCAAGACGATGAGGTGGGAGATGGTACAACAACAGCTGTTGTGCTGGCAGGCGAGCTATTAAGGGAGGCTGAAAAACTGCTCGCAAAGAACATTCACCCAACAATTATCGTTGGTGGCTATAAGAAAGCCCTTGAAAAATCAGTAGAGATACTAAAGAACCTGTCCAAAAAGATAGACATAAATGATAAAGAAACCTTGAAACACGTTGCCAGCACAGCTATGCATGGTAAAGTAGTTGCAGCCGTGAAAGACTTCTTCTCGGAGATAGCGGTCGACGCAGTAAAACAGGTTGCCGAGAAGGTTGGAGACAAATGGGTAGCAGATATTGATTACATTCAAATAATAAAGAAGCAGGGCGGCAGCCTATTTGACACAAAGCTTGTCTACGGAGTGATAATCGATAAGGAGGTAGTTCATCCAGGTATGCCGAAAAAGGTTGAGAAAGCGAAAATAGCCCTTCTAAACACTCCTCTTGAAGTCGAGAAAACCGAGATAGATGCGGAAATACGGATAAGCGATCCAACGCAGATGGAGCTGTTTAAGGAAGAAGAAGTTAAAATGCTCCGAGAGATGGTAGAGAAGATTAAAGGCGTGGGGGCAAATGTCGTTTTCTGCCAGAAGGGAATCGACGACATGGCCCAACACTATCTAGCCAAAGCCGGTATACTGGCTGTACGGAGGGTAAAGAAATCCGACATGGAAAAGCTGGCCCGTGCTACAGGAGCGAGAATCGTAACAAAGATAGAAGACTTGAGCGAAAAAGATCTAGGCTACGCAGAGGTTGTGGAGGAGAGGGAGATAGCAGGCGAAAAAATGGTCTTTGTAGAGGGATGTAAGAACCCTAAGGCTGTAAGTATACTCATCAGAGGAGGGCTTGAGAAGATAATCGACGAAGCTGAAAGATCCCTTGAAGACGCCTTAAGCGTCGTTGCAGACGTAATAGAGGAACCCTATATACTTCCAGGTGGCGGTGCATCAGAAGCCGCTGTAGCAAAGAGCCTAAGAGAATACGCGGCTAAGGTGGGTGGCAAGGAGCAGTTAGCTATCGAGGCATTTGCCAATGCTGTTGAATCGATTCCACGCACGCTTGCAGAGAATTCTGGGCTTGATCCCATCGACATAATAGCTGAGCTAAGAGCAGCTCACGACAAGGGATTACACTCATACGGTGTAGATGTATTTGAAGGTAAAGTCATGGACATGTATAATAGAAATGTAATAGAGCCCTTGGTTGTTAAAACACATGCGTTGAGAACATCCGTGGAAGCTGCATCGATGATTTTAAGGATAGACGATATCATAGCCGCATCAAAACTTGAAGAAGAAAAAGGTAAAGGCGGTAAAGAAGAAAAGTTCGGCGAGGAAGGAGAAAGCGAATTCTAAGGGATTTAAAACTTAAAATTATTTACCTTTTCCGTCAATTTAAAAAATCTCTTTTTAATAGATTTCTAGGAGAAAAATGCCTATAATCACCTTGTTAACAGACTTTGGTCTTCAAGACCCTTATGTAGGGGTAATGAAAGGAGTCATTTACAAAATTAATCCAAACGTAAAAATTGTGGATATAACACATGGAGTATCAAAATTTAATGTAAGGGAAGCCGCTTTCATCCTTGCATACTCCTACAAATACTTTCCTCCAGGGACTATACACGTTGTGGTTGTCGACCCAGGTGTGGGTACAGCACGTAAAGGCCTGATAATTAAAACCAAGAAATACTTTTTTGTGGGACCGGACAATGGGGTTTTAATCTCAGCTGCTGAAGAGAATGGAATACAAGCAGTATATTTCATCAACACAGAGAATTATAAAGAGATATCATATACTTTTCATGGACGCGATGTCTTTGCCCCCACCGCCGCATACTTATCTTTAGGAATTCCACCGAGTAAGCTGGGAAACCCCACAGAAAAATATCTTCCCGCCCCCTACTCTAGACCCTCAATAGTCGAGAAAGGAACTATAAGCGGGGAAATCATATATATTGATGGCTTTGGTAACTTGGTCACAAATATACCTTCTAACCTAATCTGGAAACAGGAAATAAGATACGGAGACCTTCTGGAAGTAACCATACGTGGGAGAAGACCCATGAAATTGCGGTTACATAAAGCCTATGGAGAAACACCGCCAGGATCCCTCCTTTTGCTTATAAATAGCTTTAACCACCTCGAAATCTCGATGAACATGGGCAATGCTGCAAACGCACTGAAGGTGAAGCAAGGAGAAAAAATAACGGTAAGAAAAGTTATTTAGGGGCTGGAGGACCTTTTCTTACACATGTTTTAAACACTGTGGAGCCTCTCGTTACGAGAGGAGAGTAAAAACACTATATAACTAACCGCAATTCCATGGCAGACAAAAATATAAGTTAAAGTATAGAGCTACGGGGAGGGAGAATGGTTGGCTTGAAGGTCCAAGTGATAGATGGAAGTTTAGGTGAAGGTGGAGGACAGGTACTTCGAACCAGCGTCGCTCTGTCAGCCTTAACCTTAAAACCAGTAAGGATCATCAACATTCGTGCTAAACGTTCAAACCCGGGCCTTAGACCACAGCATGTTGTCGCCATTAAATCGGTTGCGCAGCTCTGTGATGCTAAGGTAAAGGGGCTTGATGTAGGTTCGCGTGAAGTTACCTTCATACCTTCAAGGCATCGAGGAGGAGTCTTCAAATTTGATATAGGAACAGCCGGTAGCATCCCCCTCGTCCTACAATCGCTTTTAATAGTCGCACCAGCACTACCTGAACCCTGCGACATCACAATAAGAGGAGGTACTGATGTTCAGTGGAGTCCACCTATTGACTACATACGTTTCGTACTACTTCCCATACTGAGAAGCATAGGGGTTGACGTAGATATCCAAGTGATTCGAAGGGGCCACTACCCTAAGGGTGGCGGATTGGTAAGGATAAAAACACGTCCAGCTAATATCCTTAAACCCCTTAGCGTTATCAAAAGAGGAAGTGTACTTAAAATAGAGGGGATATCCCATGCCGTACGTTTACCTAGCCACGTCGCCGAAAGACAAGCCTATTCTGCTTTAAACCTTCTAAAACAAGGGTTGCCTGGCGTCGAAATAAAAATAGAGAAAGAATTTTATTCTCCAAGCCGAGACCCGCACTTAGGACCAGGAAGCGGAATAGTTCTCTGGGCCATCACAAGCAATAAAACACGGTTAGGTGCAGATGCTCTGGGTGCTAGAGGTAAACCTGCGGAAAAGGTGGGTAGAGAGGCCGCCGAAAAGTTGTTAGAGGAATTATCCACCAACATGGCATTTGATAAACATATGGGAGATATGCTCATACCTTACCTTGCCATGGCTAAAGGAACATCCAGCATAGGTGTTAGTAAACTTACTATGCATGCTTTAACCAATATAATGATCACAGAGAAGCTTCTTAACGTGAAATTCGATTTAACAGGTGAAGAAGGAAAACCAGGAGTAATAAGGGTAAAGGGTATAGGAGGGGTATTCGATTAGAACTAATGTTTCTTTCCAAAAAAGGTAATTATAGCCATAATTCTGTGGACCACAGTCAAATATACTGCAACCACAAGTAAGTAAAAGACTATTTTAGAAAGTAGGGCAAAGCCAGATACGTATAAGATATATATTATAAATAAGATAACTAGCCTCTCTGCCCTCTCCATCAACCCGACCCCTTCAAGCTTAACGTTGTGTTTTAGACCTTCAGCTCTAGCCCTAGTGTAGCTGACCAACAGAGATCCTACAATTATTAGATAAGCTTCTTGGAAGCTGATCATCCCACAATATGCAAAAGACGCTATGAACAAAGCCTCGTTAATGCGATCCACCGTAGAATCCAAGAACGCGCCTACCTTAGAAGTTTTACCAGTATAGCGTGCCAAACCTCCATCCAGAAAATCGAATAACCCTGAGACTCCGAACAGGGATGCCACTAAAATGGGAGGCGTCGACCCTCCGAGAATAAAGGTAGCAACAAAAAGCAGTGAGGCTAGAAGCAATGAGGAGATTGTAAGCAAATTTGGGGTAACACCTATCTGAGCTAAGGCCTTTATGAGGAAAAACATGTACTGGTTTAATAAGGGTTTAATTTTAGTGAGCATTTACAATCTAACCAACAGTTTTACTTGAGGAAAGTAGGAGTATTGCTTTAGCTAGGTCTCCTCCAGTTTGTTTAAGCGCCTTTAAAGCTTCTTCTCTTGACACACCAGCCTGCATAGCTACCAGTTCTACATCTTCATCACTTATCTCAACCTCCACTTCACGGGTTACTTCTTTAGCTTCACCGATAACCTGAAATATCTGCTCGTTCCCCACCTTCAAGATGCTAACTTTAGGATCGCTAATTATAATGTCCCTATCTTCGAGAATTATCCTTACTTCTCTAACCCCATTCAATTCCTCTATCTGTAATCCCAGCCTCTTAGATAATCTTTTTAATTCTCTTGGCGAAATCCTTCGTATCAATTCTCTTTAACCCCTCCTCTATTAGTCTACGTACGTTTATTATGTTTTTCTTAAGACCAGCCTTACGTAGAGCCACGACTCCTCCTAAATCCACTATTTTAGTGGCTTTAGAAATTATGAACGAGTCGCTTGAAGATATTATGCCTTTCATGTCTAATACTGCTCTATCAGTCCTCTTTACGGCTACGGCTGTACCCTTAAATCCCATTTCATTAAGCTTTCTTCTAGAATATTGTGCAAATACCCCACTACGGCTTACCGGAGCATCATAGAAGATCATGATCTCCTTTATATACGGTATGATTTTTTTAACCTCCTCTAGAAATACTGTCAAAGCATTGTACATTTTATCGTCGATTTTTATCCTTCTGAAGGCTGAAGATAAGTCTCTTACAAATAGGTCGTCGCAGATTATTAAAGGGTCTTCGTCTAATGCACTTTGTATTGTTATTAGAACATTAAACCCATCAACTAGCAATATTTTTCCTTTTAATTCCCTGAGAGAAACCCTCTTACTTAACCTTTCCACTATTTCTCTTTCTGAATAAACGGATCGAAATAGAAACATTCTTTCAATGGGGTTCAACTTGTATCGTTCCTCCACTATCCGTAAAGCTCTCGCCCGATTGTAACCCCTATTCAAGAGAAATTTATAATCTATTATAGCATCTAGAATCCTATCATCTATAGAAAATGATTTAACTACTTCAAACAATTTAAAAGCACCGTTTTTACCTCCTCTAGAAATACTCTTGGATCCCTGACATCTATTATTCCCTGTGCAAAATGCTTTCTTCCTCCACCTGACAACCTAAAGCCATGCTCTTTTAAGATGTTTAACACTGCGTTAGCTGTAATTCTTTTCATGACTTTTTCTCCAAGAGTTAACATGAAGAATTTTTTATTTTCTTTAACTAGTATTAGGAAAGCCAAGGCGTCTGCATAATTGTCTCTAATGTAAAACGCCGTCTTCCTCAGCTTATTTAAATCATCCCCCTCGATTATGTCTGTTATCACATGGAATTCTTTTACGCATACGGCTTTTCGAACCATCTTCTCTACTTCTATTTCAATAATTTTATCTTCAAGCTTCTCCACCTTAGAAGACAACCTTCTTTTTTCCTCCAAGAGCTCGTTAACTTTCCTCCTCAAATCATGTAACGGTACATTTAGATCCCTTGAAACATCCTCCATTATTTTTTCAAGATCCTGTATGTGCTTTAATGTCCTTAAGCCAGTCGCGTATTCTAGTCGTTCAACGCCGTCCTGTATTCTCTCAGTGTGGAATATTTTTATTAAACCCACTTCACCTGTTCTGGTACAGTGTATGCCACCACAGGCTTCAGCATCCCAGTTTTCCACTTCTACGATACGTAACACGTTCTCAGGTACTACACCTCCCTGATATAGTGTAAAGCCATATCTTTTTTCGGCTAGATTTCTGTCCATATTATAGACATTGATTTTCCGGTTCTCGAGAACTATCTTGTTGGCTAATTCCTCTATTTTCTCTATTTCTCTTCTAGTAAGTCTCTTATAGTGCGTTATGTCGAGTCTTGCATAGTCTTCTGTTTTATGCGCCCCCGCCTGCCAAACATGTTTCCCTAAAATTTTTCGTGCCGCTGCCAATATTATATGCGTGGCTGTATGCGCCCTAGAGATAGCGTTGCGGCGTTCCACATCGAGAATACATTCGACCTCATCGCCCTCAAGTAAGGTTCCTTTAATCTGGTCGCATACATGGACTACTATGTTTTTTACTTTCTTTACGTCGACGACTTTAGCTTTGAATCTCTTAGATAAGATCCATCCTCTATCGGCTTCGGCCCCGCCGCCCTCTGGATAAAATATAGTTTGGTCAAGGACAATGTATTTGCCTTCCCCAGCTATTTTAAGTACTTTTGCTGTGCATCTGGCTAGTTTTGGATCAGAATAATATAAGAGGTTTGTTTGGGGAAGACCCTCAACATTTATCGGTATCTCTTCAGCTTTTTCCGATGAAACACGTGTAGATTCATGAAGTTTAGCGAGCCTTGAATAGAAATCACCCGGTATCTCCACTTCTACTCCTCGGTCTCTTAGGAAATCTTTGACAAGTTCGGGTGGAATACCTTGAGAATCATAAAGTTGTACGAGATCCGCTACGTTAATCGATTTCTTACCCCTCTTCAATAGCTTCCTTAAAACGATGTCTTTACCTCGCCTAACAAGATCATGGAATCGTTTAGTTTCAACATCGATGATATCATCTATTAGATCCCTTAGTTCCAAGTATTCCGGGAACTCTTTTCTCCAGAACTCCAACTGTAAATCAACGATGTACCTGAGGTCGAAAGGTAGTTTCTGTATATAGATGTCCTTCAAGGATCTCCTTATCAAAAGTCTAGCTAGGTATCCTTCACCACTATTAGAGGGCACTATCCCGTCACCAAGCATGAACATCAATGCTCTACTGTGATCTAGGAGACGAAATATAACCTCATATGGACGTAAAACCTCATTTAGTTCCATAATGGAAAAACCGTGTTTTTCGGCAAGCATACTCTTGAACTTCTTCTCAAGTTCAGGTGTTTCGCTACTAAACTTTCCTGCATAGCGTGAAATATCCTCCAAAATCCTATGATCTAGCGGGGGGATCCCTGTTTCCAGTCTCAATTTTTCGACCAGTTTACCGAAAACCGCATCGTAGATCGTTGGCGCTCCTGTAAGAAACCAGTATATTCTCTCGAGACCATAGCCTGTATCCACGATAAAATTGTTCATTGGAATCATATCGCCGTTTATAACCCTATAGTGCATGAAAACTAATGTCGCTACCTCTAGTCCATCAACTATAATCTCGAAGTCTTCGCCAGCATTTCCACCGCCACTCCAAAGATCTTCAATGTAGACTATTTTTTCTTTAGGTATACCTAACTCCTTTACGAAGAAATCAAGACTATAGCGAACAGTTTCCTCGTTCCAGTATACGTGTATTTTGCCGAAGTTGAATGCGTGATGTGCCATCATTTCAAAAGTTGTTAAATGTCTTCCAGTTTTACCGACATTTTCGACGTCGGTGAGCCTTATACAGGGCTGAGATATTGTAAGGGGATTTGCAGGTGGCGGCACTATTCCCTCAGTAACCCATGGCTGGAAATCATATATTGATGCACCCACCAGGTAGACGTCTTCCCGCCAACGTGCAACCACAGGGTACCGTTTTATTCTGGAATGACCGTTTTTCTCGAAAAAACCTAGAAAAGCTTCCCGTACATCCTTTAGTTCTAAACCGGTTTTAAATCGCTTTCCAATAAACTCGTATTCTCCGCAAGGTTGGTCTGTACATATCTCGAGATCCTCGTTAACGGTCCAAAAATATCGTCCACACTTCTTACATTTTTTCCTAGTGAATCCCTCCTCCTGAAAGACTTTTACATCGAAGAAACTCTTCAATTATCCCACCACCAATACAAGTACTTTTATCGATAGAGTAATTTAAACATATACCACTTTGTTCCGCCCCATACTCCACAGGCAAAGATAAACTATTATAAACTCTCTAAAGATCCAACCCACACGTGTAAGTAGTTAGTAAAATTACACTTTGTTATAATTTATCTTTGATCTTTTCGTAGATATTTGTAGCTACGAGAACCGCCTTCGAGACGTTATATTCAATGCTTTCCTTGAGAGGGATAACCGTATTCAACGCCAGGTTTAATGCCTCAGTCTGTGCTTTAGTTAAAGTTAATGGTATCGCCTCTCTCACAGGAATAGCTGCATTAACGGCTAGATTTAACGCGTTCTTTACGGCTTCAGCGATTTCGGACTTCATGCTTTCTAGGTCGATTTCTAGATCCTCGCCGGCTATCGTCAATCCGTCCACATAGGCTGCCTTAACCTGCAAACCAACCTCTATTGGTTTTATATCAAGCTTCTTTAACAGCTCAGCTAACTCGCCTGATATGACATCCCCCTTTCTAGCTACAACAGTGTCTTTTTCAACCCAGATGCTTCCCTCTTTAATTCTGGTTTCTACCCTAAGTTTACTAAAAATGCTTAAGACAGGTCCTGGAGGTAGATTGGTGTTGCCAGCCGGTATTATTATATCGTTTTGCGCTATATCGCCTGCCTTCGCTTCTCTTGCAATCTTATTCTTATCGAGAAATAGTTTAAGCTCAAAGGGGTTAAATGTCGTGAAGATCAACGCGTTGCTTCCTTTAAGATACTGTATGAGTTTATTTGCGTTCGGTAACCCCGACTCTCTGAGGGCTTTTTCCACTAGCCGGTTTTTCACGACCCTAAGAATGTCTCCTCTTTCCCTCAGCTTTGCACGTATTTCATGCAACACCGGTGCTGTCACGTAATTAATATCGGCTATGGCTATTGTAGGATACTTAGTCAATAGGCTTCGTATCTCCTTTACCTGTCTTCTCTTCCACTCTGGTACCGGTCGTTTTCTAACATACTTTAACGCCAAATTACCTCACCCGTACGGAGGGCCCCATAGTTAATTTAAGGTACATTTTTTCCAGTTGCTGGGGTAATGTATATTTGGTAGCAATGACCTCTAAAACTCTTAAAATATTTTCGGCTATTTCCTCCTCTGGCTGGGTTTCGAGGCCGACCCAACACATGACTTGAGGCTGGTCTCTTACACGTATCATTCTCGAATTCTTAAGCCTTGCTACAAGTGCTTCAACGTTTGCATTAGGCGGTAGCACCGTCGGTATCTTCCCCCGAGGGCCTAGAAACCTACCTAAAACTCTACCCACATGTGCCATCAAGTCGGGTTGCGCTAGGAAGAAATCGTATTCAGAGGCCAGTTTCTTGGCTTCTTTTTTGCTACCGGATAGGTTTTCTAAATCCTCTCGAGAGAAAACTGCGTCAGCGCCCGCATTTTTTGCCCTTAATGCCAGATCTCCTGTAGCGAAAACACAGATTTTCGCCTGCTTTTCAGGCGGCACATAGGGTAAGTGTACAGGTGTCATTAATCTGTTTTCAGGCTTCTTGAGGTCTATATCTCTAAGTTTAACTATGAGTTCTACGCTTTGAACGAAGTTTCTTCGTTTACTATTGGCCTTAATCTCGCGAATCGCCTTTATAAGCTCCTCCCTTTGTATAACAGCACTCATCGTCCACTCACCCACTCTTTTTCGTACTTTCGAAGAAGGTCATCATATACTCCTTCATCTATTTCACGCTGAACGTCCTTAGGATTCTTCCCGTTAACCAGAACACCCATACTTACACATGTTCCAAGAACCTGTTTTACAGCACCTTTAAGAGAATGCGATCTCAAATCACTTTTCTTTGTTATCGCTATTTTAACTACGCTCTCGAGAGAAATATCGCCTATTGACTCCCGGCCGGGTTGGTGGGCACCCTTCTCTGCTTTAAGTTCCTTTATAATAAGCGCGACAGTTGTAGGAACCCCTACTTCAACTTCAAATGTTTTTGTATCGAGATCTACGGTAACCTTTACCGGTACACGCATACCTCGGAAATCTGCGGTAACCTCGTTTATCTTATTTACAACTGCCATCACATTTATTCCAAGAGGGCCGAGCGCCGGCCCTTTCCCCCAGCTTTTATGGGGGGGCCAGCGCTAGCCCTTCCACCCTCCACTAAGAACTGCAAAGTCTTCGTCTTACCCATGTCTCTCCCTCCTCTAATCCGCTAACACTATAAATCTAGTTTTAAAAACATTGTGGCTACCGATAAAATATATTGTAATTATCAGCCCATTTATCCTGCTGCTTCTATTTCTTCGCCGTCGCTAAGTGCAATCGCGCATGCAGCCAAAAAATCCTTCTCTCTTGTTTTCAGAAAATCCTTGAGAAAACCTAGCTTAAACACACTTTCACCCTCATCCACTATTTTTATAACAACCTTTTTAGATGGATGATTTTTTCTAAGCGAGAATAGCTGAAATAAGAATCCTAGGGTAGTTTTAGACCCGATTTTAATTATGAAACTTTGAGGAGAGAGGTATTTCAGCATGCTCTCTAAAAGTTCTATAAGTATATTGGCGCCTTGCGCGCGTCCACCACCCACTATTACATCTGCAACAAGTACAACGTACCCTATATTTTTCCCCGGATCTATTCCTATAGTTATCACGGGCTTACGCTTAAACTCTATTAATGCACTTACAAGAATCGAAAAAAAGACTTCTTCCTTCATCTCCATGAAATCTTTTTCCCCGATGATAAGCTCGTTTTCAATTACCTTCACTCCAGAAAAATTGGATGGAAAAAGTAGTTTTAGATCGTATACTCCTTTAGGAGTACATAATGGTGGAGGGATTCTTCCCTTAGCCTTGAAAAGTGTAGCTAATTTGTGGTAAACCCTTCCCTCGAATCTATATATACAAATAGAGTGTTTCTCAAGGAACTTGTCTAGTGAAATCATCCGATTTTTCACCATCTTCTATTTTATCTACCTCGAGTACCTTATGGACCAGTGGTTTAAGGTGTTCTGTCTTCTTAAAGGCTACTGGAATCAACACAAGATGCCCCTTCTCACACGCTATTTTCTTTAGGATTGATAAAGTCAGTAAAAATAGTCTCCTTACCCCATGAAGTCTGCTTAATGAACTCATTTCGATCAAATAGAGTCTATATAGCGCGGAAATCAAGATAACTGACTTTTCGATAGATCCAGCATATTTTAATAGCCATTCAAGCAACCCTGGGAAATCTTTTACATATACAAAAGTGACGGAATCCGCCTTCTCCGACAAAAATTTGGCATAACAGTCGTTTTCAGAAACCGTCTCCACGAACCATACCATCCTTTCTTCGCGTAGGGTGGAGAGTACTTCAAATAGAATTTTTATCGAGAGTAATTCACTTTTTATTAATTCTCCCTTGGAATTAACTATTATGACGCCTCCCTTTCTAAGAATTTCCTTGGAAAGTCTACTAGTCGCCTTTGTCATGTCTGTTTATCTTTTTACTGCTAATATGATTTCTAGCAGAATAAACGCTAGAAATAAAGTCGCCACGCCCAATATTAGAGATAATTGTGTTGTAGAAGAAAATCTCCTTATGGGCCTAGAAAGAGACCTATAGATCAATATTAATCCACCGGCGGCTCCGAGGTATCCTATGCCAATCAATATTGTTTCTATTATCGACTGCGAAGATACATCCAAGGATAAGGGATATTCAACTACACTTCGGTTGTTTATGTTTAGAAAAACGTATATTATTCCTGATGCCAAGGCTATCGAAGCAATTAATCCAGCCAATGGCAGTATATTTATAATTTCTTTATACAGTTCTCTGACGTTCATGTCCACTCCCTTCTTACTAGCATGCCGGGAGTTAATATATTTTTTATATTGGTTATAGTGTGTCCGTAGGGAAGGGAGAGGGCACGGAAATAATTTATATTACCCATTATTCTATTATATGGAATACTATGACGCTCATTATTAAATGCCATAGATGTGGTTTCACCCTTTATAAAGGGAGTGAGATAGTAACGCCCTACGAGGTTCTTAAACGCTATGGGTTCCGATGCCCGAAATGTATAACTCACCTCTCAGAGACCCCTCGCGAGATACTTATAGAGAAACGTTCGTTGGCCAGACGTGTGCGTCGTAGAATACCTTTATTCTAGAGAACAATGTTTCAGGATAAAGTAAATTAAATAGCTTGCTCCTTATTTCTGGGAGCTGGGCGTACATGAAAATTAAGGGTTTGAGACGGAGGCTTAGTAAAGGTTTAACATACATAAACCTGTTGTTCGGTGTATTCGAACACAAAGGTTTCTTGACTATAACGTTACTATTACTCTTCTACACGGCTTCCTTAACCCTGAGAGCCCTGCCTGCACGATGGGGAGTATACCTCACGGAATTCGACCCATACTATGAATACTATTTAGCCGTTAAAATAGTTGAAAAGGGGCCGCTCTGGTGGTTCAACTGGTTTACTGGCGAAAGGGAATTTGACAAACTTTTCTGGTATCCTTGGGGAAGGGACCTTAGGGCTACAAGTCCCCCCGGAATATCCTTTATTTCAGCGTACACTTACTTGTTTCTTAAAGCATTAGGATGGAACATCGATTTATACACTGTCCACTCCTTTATCCCCGTTATTTGGGCCCCCCTAGCCATAATAATAGTCTACTTGATCGGGAGAAGCCTTAAGGACGATTTTACAGGAATAGTGGCAGCCTTTCTCTTATCGTTTAACTCAGCTTACCTTTCACGTACCATGATGGGAGGAAAACATGAGAGCGTTGCCATACCGTTAATGTTGCTGGCATTCTACTTTTACCTGAAGATAATGGAATCCAAGAAATTCACTGTTAAAATCTCCTACTCGATAGCCTCAGCCTTAATGGTATGGTCTGTTGCTCTCTCATGGGGAGGCTACCTATACCCTTGGAACTTGCTAGCCCTTACAACCCTCATTTTAATACTACTTGATAAGGTTAAATCCCAAGGAGATTATATTTCCCTAGGATTGACAAGCATTGTTTCCTCTATTCTAATATCCATTATACCTAGGTATGGCCTTAGAGGCGCGTTTACATCGATCGCCGCCCTCCTTCCATCCTCTGCAGCTGCAGTCTGCTTTCTACTTAGCATAGGCATAAACATCTCATCTATTAGAAATGCGTTACAAAGCACAAGAACGAGGGTTATAGCTGTATTAGTGGTTATCGTAATCGGTATAGTACTGTGGCGGATAGGGATAATATCTTCTATATCTGGCCGAATACTCAGCGTCGTAATCCCCTATAAACGTTCCCCATTAATAGAGTCGGTGGCTGAACACCGTTACCCTACCTGGGCTATGATATATAGCGACTATAAAGTATGGCTTCTCTTCTCATTTTTAGGGGTCTACCTTCTAGTTAAGAGAATGGATTCGAAAGGTATTTTTGGAGGACTCTTCTTTATTTCGGCACTCTACTCTGCAATGTCCCTAGCTAGGTTATCGCTGTTGCTTGCCCCACCCTTATTTTTAGTTGCAGGATATTCCCTTGCATTCCTGCTAGAGAAGCTAGCTGAAGGATTGGAGACCGGTGAGAAGACCTTCAAAAGGCCAAGGCCTAGCGTTCAAAAAGAATATTATGCCATAACCATACTGACTATTCTCTTAATAGCATTTATCGGCGCCTATGATTTAACTTATTCTATAGCGTACGCACATACACCCTCCTTGATAGTGACTTCAAGCATACCGGTAAGCGAAGCCTTCTTCACCTATTATCCAGACACCGAGATAATGAGATTTTCCGACTGGCTATCGGCTCTGGAATGGATGAGCGAAAACCTCCCTGAAGACGCTGTAGTGGCTTCATGGTGGGATTACGGCTACTGGATTGCAGTAAACACGAATCGTTCAACAGTATGCGACAACGGTACACTAAACTCAACTCAGATCGCCTTAGTTGCCAAAGCCTTTTTATCCAGTGAAGAGGAAGCACTTAAAATATTCCGTCAACTAGGTGTAACCCACGTAGTTGTATTCGATCCATTCGCCTTCCCCTTCACCAATGGCCTACCGTTAACCCAGCTTGGAATATCGCTTTACTTCCCTCAGCCACAGGGGTTAGGTGATTTTGGAAAAAGCTACTGGATGGCAAAGATAGCTGGCCTTGACCCTGAAAAATATATTGCAACTGCCCGCATATCTTCAGGCAACCAGTATCTAAACATAATAGTTCCAGCAGATACTCCTGAAGCACGTAACGCCACCCTTTACCACCTGTTATTCGTTAGAACATCCCAGAGGTTCTACTATGTTTTCGAAAAACCTGTTTTCAGCTGGTTTGGCGATAAATGGCCTGGATACGAAGGTCCGGTGGTTAACATACCATCGCCAAAGTACTTCAAGTTAATCTACGTGTCTAAACCTAATGGATGGGTACTGGTCTACGAAATAGACTACTCCGCCGCAAACGGATAGAAGAGTATTTTATTCTATAATTTTTAATGGCTCCGGTATTTTAGATATAAGAACAACCCTCGATGGCAGATACTCTCCAATAATCTTATACCCATCTTCCCTAAGATAGGAAGCAAGTTTCTGGGCGAATTTTACTATATCAGAGTGCCTTGGCATGCACTCCCGTGAAAGTCTTCTCCTAAAGTAGCCTACGCTCATCGCCGCTTTCACCTCCACATATGTCGGCTCAGCCTTCCTTATAAGCCTAGCATAACCTTCAGGTGATATCATGTTTAAACCCTTGACCATAGTGAGCCTAACAACAGTGGGACACTTAATCTCCTTTAGTAGCCGAAGGGTTTCCAGTATTCTGTTCCAAGACCCGCCCTGAAGTGGACGTGTAACCATCGTAAAGGTCCTTTTATCAGGTGCTGGTAACGTTACATAAAGTTGTGAAGGCAGGGGCTTTAAATTACGTAAAACCTCGGGCCTGGACCCATTTGTCACTAAAAATACGCTTTTGAATCCCCTTTGAAAGTATTCTTTTATAATCTCGTTAATGAAAGGATAAAGTGTTGGTTCACCTGTAAGGCTTAACGTAACATGTATCGGTTTAAAAGCTTCTCTAAGAAGTTCTTCGTCGACAAGAGGGTTGCCTTTAAATCCCGATAAAATGTTCCTCCAGGCTTCCAGGCTCCCTTCCACGATCCTTTCCGGAGGATCGTAAGGCAGATAACTGTATTTGTCTGGCGTCAATGGTGGGATTTTTAGGTCGGCTTCATGGACACGCCAACAGTATAGGCATTGATAATTGCATACAATTACAGGAGACATCTGTAAACATCGATGGGAAGGGATGCCGTACCATAGCTGTTTGTAACAGAATTTAAGTCCCCCTGAGAGAAGGGATTCCTTAAGCCAGTGACAGGGTTTTACTACAGCCTGTATACCTGTAAAATGATACCCCATCCTACTGTAAATTAACCTTAGGTTATCCAGACTCCACATGGTTTTTAGTTTTTCAGTATGCTCCAACCAGCACCCCCTTATCCGGAACCTGCTGTCTTCAGTGGTATAAACCTTTCCTCTAAACCCTCGTCGGTAGAAATCACCAGCAGGTCTATTCCATCCCCGCTTATAGCATCACGGCTCACCGCCATTTTTATGGCTTTAATAGCCAGGTTTACTGCCTCCTCCTTGCTTAGGTCTTCACGGTACTCTGATTCAAGTATTCCTATGGCCATTTTTGCACCAGTGCCGAGCGTAACATACTTGTCTTCAATTAATGCACCTAGAGGATCTAGTACATAAAGATGGGGGCCTGTATTGTCAACCCCACCTACCAGGAGTTCAGTATAGTATGGCATCAAACGGTTGCTGGAAAGAATGTAGGATACTAGCTTTGCTACGCTTCGAATCGACATTCTTCTACCTTTTTCAAGCTCATATAACCTGACCTCAGCCGCCGTAACCTTAGCGACCGTTTGCATATCTGAAATTAAACCAGCAGCTGCTATGCCTATCCTTTCAGTTATTTTAAAGATCTTTTTCCCTGCACGACTTAGAAGCATAAACCCATAGGTTACCCTCTTCTCCGCTGCAAGCACTACACCGTTTTTAAATACTAGGCCTACAACAGTGGCTCCAGGTGTGAAGGACTCAGCCATATAAATCTCCATTAGCCTTAAATATAAAGAAGTACTTATTCTTTGCCTTTACCCTCTAGAAAACTTAGTTTCCTTCCCTTAGAAAACTATATTATCATTGAAGCAAGGTTAGCTAACTTAGGCCACTTCTCGGCGGCTTCCTTGGCTATCGGCCCACGTATTTCAGTGGCTTTGGGCTCGCCTTCAGGAGTTATTAATACAACAGCGTTATCCTCGAATTGAATCCAGGTTCCGTCGGGTCTTCTATATGGTTTTCGTTGTCTAACAACTATTGCATGCATTATTTGGCGTCTAAGCTCGGGTTTCCCTTCCCTGATCGAGATCACCACAACATCGCCCACCGCTGCTCCAGGCAACCTCCTTTTAACAGTTTTCTTTTTCACTACACCGATAACCCTTCCGATCCGTCCTCCAGAATTATCAGTTATTTTCACTAACGTGTTGGTAAAAACTGAGGGGGATCTATGAGGTATCCTATCTATACTTGTACCCTTTCGCATCCTCTTTTTAGCCACGTTAACCACCCTCCTTCTTACCTATCACCACAAAGGCTACTGTTTTGGATATGGGACGACATTCCCCTATTATAACTGTATCCCCCTCTTTAACATCTATGCATGGAGGTAGGTGTGCATGAATCTTACTTCTACGTCTTTCATATCGCTTATATTTTTTATCGTAATGAAGGTAATCACGTCTCACAACGACAGTTTTGCTCATACGTGTACTTACCACCACCCCTTCAAGTATAAGCCCCCTAACAGGGAGTTTACCATGGAATGGACAGTAAGGGTCATCACATTCTCTTTCAGGAGCCTTTACACCGGGTATGCCTATATTTCTTGCCATTGTTTCCACCGCTCTACATTCTAACATCCAGCACACTTCTCTCTATTACCAGTATTTTAACTTTTTCTTTACCCGATCTTCTGGTCTACCGACTAATATTTTTCCGTCAACACGTACAATAAAGCCTTCCGGAAGCTTAAAATTAAATATACAGACGTCTTTAGGGATCTTTTTCACCTTTCCGCTCCAGTCTCTAATTATTAGTAACTTCATTGTTTCATAGATCACCTGTCCTTTAAGCCCCTTTAAAGATGGGTTTTTCGACTCGATAACCTCTACATCAAGGCCTATAATTTCATGTCTAATTAAGTTACGCGGTGTAATCTTCATATCGGCTGCCAAGTGAAAACATTTACCTGGATTTTAAGGATTCTTCACGGTTAATGGTAAGAATTCGTGCGATAGCCTTTTTTACCTCCCGTAGTCGTGCTGGATTCTCGATGGGGCTTCCTGATGCAAGTAAACCGCGGAGTCTTATTAATTCGAATCTGAGTTCTGAAAGTAGTTTTTCCCGTTCTTCTCTACTCATTTTTCTTAGTTCTTTAGCAGTCATCTTAGGCATATTTTACACCCCATTTATTTCAGTATTTCAACCCTACCAGGTATTCTTTCGACGGGTTTCGCTATCTTGACTTTTACGCCGTAAACCCCGAGTTTCAAAAGTACCTGTACTGAAGCTTCATCTACAAGGAGTTCCCGTGGCCTCCCAGATTTAAATACAATGCCGTCACGGAATTTCTCAGTGCGTGCCCTTTCACTTGTCAGTTTACCACTGATGATTATTTCAGCGCCCAGCGCCCCCGCCGACATTATGCGTCTAAGGGCTATGAATGCGGCACGTCGGAACCTGACCCCCCTCGCAATGGCTCTCGCAATCCAGTAGGCCATTATCTTGGCGTTGAGCTCAGGATTCGGGATCTGCACAACATCGATTTGCGGGTTTTCGAGACCAAAACGTTTCTCGAGAATGCGGGCAATTTCCCTTATCCGTGACCCACGTCTCCCTATGACAAGGCTGGGCCTTTCCGCATATATTAGGATCCTTGTACCAATAGGGGTTTTAAGCAACTGAGCTTCCACGTATCCTGCCCTTTCTAAGGCATGTTGAAGGTACTCGTGGACCTCCATTTTGTTTATTCCTTCTTTAATAAACTGTTTCACTAGATCCATTCCATCACCCTTCTACCTTTCCTCCAAGGCTATTTCGACATGTACTAGTTGTTGGAAATATGGGGTTGCCCTACCAAACGCTCTTGGAATATACTTTCTTATTTTAATACTTTTATGTGCTGCCGCATGGACTACCCAAAGCCTATCAATATCTAGCCCCTTATATTCGGCGTTGGCCTCCGCGTTCTTCAATACCTTAAGTATCTCTTTAGCTGCTTTTACAGGCCATCTACCCGAAGGCCAACCAGATAACTGTCTCCTATGCGCAACCTTTTTGTTGAAACGTTTAAATGGGATCGGTCTCTTCATCTCTATGACGTCCGTTAAAAGCCTTTCAGCCTCCTCCAACTTTAATCCTCTGATGGCATCACATACTTCTACGGCGTGTTTCCATGAGATACGTAGATCTCTTCCACTTGCGATAGCGGTCCTAATGGGATCAAGATCCTGTACTGAGTAGCCCCAGCGTCCACCCATTCCGTAACACCACTCCCTAAGACTTCTCCATATCCTCCACTCACATTTATTAATATTATCTTAGGTAAAAATGTTAGCGTGGAGAAGAAGGGGGTGAAAACGACGTATACTGTTAAAGAAAAGGTGCTTGCATGGCTTAGACTTTCAAGAATAGACCACGGTTTGATGGTAGTATTAGCCATAATCACATCGTTCTGGATAGCCTTGGAAAGTCGCTTGGAGTTTAGATACATGGATATTGGACAAATATTTGTTGTTCTTTCAGTCGGCTGTCTATCTGGATTATTTACGGAAGTTTCAACGTTCATTCTCAATGATTATTTCAACATAGAGGAGGACCGTATAAATGCACCCTTCCGGCCGCTAGTAAAGGGCATTATATCCCGCAGGATGGCATTTTTCGCCGGGGTATCCTCAACCGCTATGGCTCTCCTGTTTTCCCTCTATCTACTTTTATTTATTCGTTTATCGACGCAATTTGCAATTATTGTACTCGCATTAGCTCTGGGATTATTGTACGATTACAGGTTGAAGAGAAAAGTCTTCGTAAATAACTCGATAGTCGCATTCCTTACAGCTTTACCCTTCATATATGGAGCCACCCTATATTATGATAAATTGTGTCAGATTCCATTGAAGAACACCATGTTTTTTCTTATAGCCTTTTTTGCTACGTTTGGTAGAGAGGTTTTGAAGGGTATATGCGATAAAGAAGGGGATGAAAAGGTGGGAGTAAAGACGTTTGCCACCTGCTTCGGCATCCGAGTTTCTAGCCATATTGCCGTACTATTTTTTGTCGTAGCGGTGCTATTTACCATACCATTGACTTTAGATAGCCATACCCCACCGTATTCCTACATCTATTATTTATTCATAGCACTTACAGATACAATATTTCTTTATTCGGCTATCAAGTTAATGAAAAAAGTTGATAGAGAAGTGGCGGAAGAATTGAGAAAGTTGACGCTTTTAGGCATGGGATTGGGGATAATATCATTTGCATTCTCAATATAAATATTTAAATGGATTTTAACAAATGAACGTTTTAAATAACAAAAGGCTTATCGATCCCTATCTATGAACCAAAAACAATATTATAAAGCATGTAGAATTATTTCAAGGATAGCTATATGTTTGTCCCGTCTTCCTACCTCCCCCTCTTTGCGGTCACAC
>QMRH01000011.1 GCA_003650675.1 Thermoprotei archaeon
AATATTTTTATAATTGACTTGTAATAGTGGTAATTTAAGGTCTCGGTGATGCGTTTCCTTTGTTACTTATCGCCCCGCTGGTTTATTAATAAAGTTTAGGGTAGTATTTTTAAATGAAATAACATTTTTCTAATATGATAAACTATGTTTTCGATAAAATTTTGTTCTAGAAAAACCGTCACATTATTGTTGTTGTTGACTTTCTTCGTCCTTTTAGCGACATTACCCTACCTACCAGCTGAGCCACAGCGAAGCTGGTGGACCATGTTTATGTCTAATCCCCAAAGAAACGGTGTTGCGCCAGCTGGCCCCACAGTCCCTAAGGTTCTCTGGAACTACACGGATGGAGCCAAACATTGGGGGCAGCCTGTAGTATATAAGGATAGAATTGTCTACGGTGAACGAAACGGATATGTTAGGTGTTTAGATGAGTTTACAGGTGAAGTTTTGTGGGAGTTTGCGGCAAGAGGTGCAATCTACAGCACTCCAGCCGTCTGGGAAAGTGAGGATGGAAAAATATACGTGTTCATAGGAGACTATGGCAACTACTTCCATGCACTGGACTTCTATACTGGAGAGGAAATATGGAGCTTCGAGACAACTGGCGCAATAATGAGTCCCCCCTTAGTGTATAACGGTAAAGTATACTTTGGGTCAAAGGACCAGTTCGTTTACGCGCTAGACGCCAAGACTGGAGAGGAGATATGGAGGTTTGAAACAGGCGGCCAGGTTCGTGGTCCAGGGACTCTAGGAGACAATTTAATATACTTCGCAAGCTACGACGGAAAAGTATATGCATTGAAGCCTGATAGCGGCGAAAAGGTGTGGGAATTCGCTGTAGGTGGAGCCCCCTTCGGTGTAACATACGATAACGGTGTAGTGTATGTTGTAGGAGATATATCGACTGGAGGATCTGTAGTCTATGCTCTTAAAGCGGATACAGGAGAAGTCATCTGGCAAACGACAATAGGTAAATCGCTCTACAACCACCCGCTAGTAATACCTGAAGGATATGTCATTGTCAAAGAATATAAACCGAACGCGAAGATCATAGCCTTAGATAAAAATACCGGGGATGTTGTATGGACTTTCGAGGGTAAGGGACCCTTCTACCAGCACGTAGTTTATGCTGACGGTAAATTGTACTTCGGAACTGATTTAGCCATACTTTACTGCATTAATGCATCCACAGGAAAGCAGATATGGAACCTTACTGTATTCGGCGCTGATGTACAGGATCTCAGCTTAGCTGACGGCATACTTTTCGTGGGAAGCAACGACTATAAGATGTATGCCATAGGTACCCTACCACCTGCATTGATTACAATCTCTAAACCCGTTGAAAAGGGATGGACTACAAGCACGTTCACAGTCGAATGGACGGTTGTAGGTGTAGGTTTAGATCATATCGAAATATACTTAGACAATAAATTGGTTGCCTCAGATATTTCGCCTACAGTAGCATACTACACCTTATCTGACGTGTCTTCCGGTGAACACACCATAACAATAAGAGCTGTGGACAAGCAGGGAGGCATAAGCGAAACATCAAGAACATTTAAGGTAGATGCTAATGTGCCACAAGTATCCTTTAAGTCTCCTAAACCAGGAGAAACAGTGGCCTCTACTACGATACGTATAGAGTGGACGGCGTCGGACAACGAATCTGGTATAGATAAATTTGAAGTATACTTGGATGGAAAACTCGTAGATGAAACCACCAATACATTCACCGTTGTGACTGATGTCAAGGAAGGACCCCACACAGTAATTATAAAGGCATTTGATAAAGCCGGTAACGTTGCTGAAATTGAAGCAGACTTTAAAGTCGAGATACCGTTCTTCACCAAATATGGCCAGTATATAATAGCACTCATAATAGCCGCCATAATACTTGGCGCCCTTTATTATATAGCGAAAGGAGGGAAGAAAAAGAGCTAAAATACATCTAATTAGTTTTTTTCATTTCCATTTTTAAATGAAAGTAATAGATGCCGGGGCCGGGATTTGAACCCGGGTAAACCGGATTTCTCCTCTTCTAGCCCTTAATTTGATGGCTGGATTATGAGTCCGGCGCCCTAACCAGGCTAGGCGACCCCGGCTCCATCCTTATAACAGTAAGAGGGAAAATTTATCCTTTATCTTTAAGTCTTTAGATGTAGGGATGGTACAATGTGTATAATAAGGGAAGGCGATGTGGTGCTAATCTATTTTGATAAACGACGAAAATATATCGCTAAGGCGGAGAGAGACCAGGTCTTACATACGGATATGGGTATAATAAAACTAGGTGATTTAATAGGAAAAAGGTATGGAGACCTACTGTTAACCCACCTAAATGTGGAATATAAAGTTATTAGACCCACCTTAACGCAAACAGTTTACCTAGGATTTAAAAGAGGTACGCAAGTACTTTATCCCAAAGATATCGGTTACATGGTTATTACTTCGGGGGTGTCACCAGGCTTCACGGTTGTAGAAGGCGGGGTTGGCTCGGGCGTCTTGACCGCCTTTCTTGCCAACCTAGTGAAACCAACCGGCAAGGTGTATGCATATGAAATAAATTCCAAGTATCTTAATATAGCTAGGAAAAACCTGGAAAAAACTGGCCTACTAAAGTACGTAGAATTCAGAGAAAGGGATATTACAAAAGGTATAATCGAGGAAGATGTGGACGCCGTTTTTTTAGACATACCTAACCCCTGGCTGGTGGTCGACCATGCCCGTAGAAAATTACGTAGCGGAGGAATATTCATCGCCTTCATTCCCACAGTGAACCAGCTTGAGAAAACTGTGGATAAGCTTAGAAAAGAGAAATTCACTGAAATAGAGGCCGTTGAACTCATCAGAAGACGTTATAAAGTTTTTCCAGGGGAAACCCGGCCTGAAAGCCTCATGATAGGGCATACAGGTTTTTTGGTTACAGCGCAAAAACTATAGTATAGTTATGTTTCTGAAATTTTTATACGTACATGAGTCGGGGTTTCTTCTACGATCTTGTAAACCAAGTTGGGCTTACTAGCAAGATATTTGATGGTCTCTGCATGTACCTTTGCAGTTCCCCCGTACACCCTTTTAAATAAGGCTACTGGCGCCTCCTCGACGAAATTCTCCAGTAAAACATAAAGTAATAATCCATTATCCTCAACCATCTCACATGTTTCAGCCACGTTAATCCCTCTTCTAAAGTAAAGCAACGCTGTTTGGTACGTTCCCTTGTAAAGCGTCGTACAGAGATGGATGTTCAAAGGCAACTTATTTTTCACAATGCTTCTAAGAACTCTTAAACCTGTTTCATAACTTCCTTTTACAGCCGCGCTTGATCCATCTCTGAGTTTAAATCCTCTTTCAAGCAGTGAAAGAGCATTGCTTTCACTAAATTCTAGTTCATTCAGGTTGACGAATTCTACTTCACATTCATAGGCTAAGAAATTCAGCATCGAGAGGAGAAAATCTTCTTTTCGCGGTATAATTGGTACTTCAATCCCCACAGAAATACAGTCTCCTGCTCTTCGGGATAGAGTTGTAATAAAACTCCATTCCTTTCTACTTTTAAGGTGGATGCGTAATTCATCTAACCCAGCTTCAACGAGCTTCTTATACTTTTTTGATACCAGATCTACAGCCCCTGTATACAGGTGTATGTGAAAATCTTTACCAAAGTGTTCCTTTAAAAGCATTATAATGTTTATCGTTTCATCAAACCTATAAAGCGGTTCACCTCCCGTTATTCCGGCTCCTTCAGCGTCCATTAACTCTGCTTCCTCCAGTATATCTCCAAGCCTCTTAACTTGCCTTTCGTTAGCGAAAATTATGTTTCTTCCTCTCTTCTCTAGGCTTATTGGACAATAAAAGCAGTTATAGTGGCATACACCTGTAGCAAAGATAACTAGTTTCCGTCCCCGCATACAAAGTAAACAACCTTTCGCCAGTTCACCATATATTAGATTCCCGAAAGGGGTTTCCTTTATTCCAGGAATCTGAACATCGTTATGCAAGGTTCTCCATCACCATAATAACCGTGTATAATATAGCTTTCCATGAAACCGTGCTTAAGGTAGAGCCTTCTAGCAGGAATATTTGAAAGCCTAACCTCCAGCCGAACAGTGGAAAGAGACTTCTTCTTAAACTTTTTGATCAACTCCTCAATAAGCTTTGACGCTACGCCCTTTCTTCTAAAGTTTTGTTGAACAGCTAGAGATACTATGTGTCCCACGTTTTCCCTGCGTACCATACCAATAATATAACCGATAACTTTTCTATCGTGTAAAGTTTTCGCCACCAGAAAGAGATCAGGGGCTAAAAACAGGAAGACAGTCAATATGTTTAAGGGATAGGGGTCTTTGAAGGATTCCCTTTCTATTTTGTATATTTCCTTTAAATCCTCTCTTCTAGCCTCTGTGATGAAGAAAAGGGGTCTGTGTGAGGCATTCAGCATCGATCACTAACCTCCCTTCAGCCAACCTCTATGTTTAGTACACTTAAACTAGAAAATAAATTTATGTAAGGAAGAATTAGAATTAATTCAGTTACCAAAAAGTCGAAGAGGGGGACTTTATGGCGGAAAAAGAGATGCGTATAAGTCAGGCAATTACGATTCTACAGAAAGTGGCGGAAGACACCGGAATACCGAGAAATATACGTAGAGCCGCGTCCCAAGCGATCGAAATGCTCAAGAAAAAGACGCTAACACCCGGTCTCAGAGCTGCAAACGCGATAAGCATTTTGGAGGAGATATCACAGGACCCAAACATGCCTCTCTTTGCAAGGACCTCGATATGGCAGGCAGTAACCTTGCTAGAACAAGTTAAAGACTAGCAGGAAGATGAACGGCAAAAATGTTTGGATAAGAATCAGAGGCATCTATGCTACTGCTCTTACAAATTTATTTTTGAAAGCTGGCTTCAAAATAACGCAACCAACACCGCCGATAATATCCCGTTTTAACCTGCAGGAAGTCAGTATAAATCCTCCTAATGCAACAATAAAGGACGGTGACGATCGAAAGAGGTTAATAATAATAGGTGATCCTGAAGTCGTAGACGAGATACTGCAATTAATGAAAAAAATATTTTTTGAAAATATCATTATAAAAAAGTATAAGCCTGAACTTTACGCCTCCTTTCTAGGAATTGTAAAAGAAGTCTTGGAGACCGGCTCCTTGATAAATATAGGTGTATGTGACGGTTTTTTACCTGGAGTATTTAACTATAAGAAAGGAGAAACCATTCTGGTTCATGTTAAAAAACCTTCTTTCAATAACCAAGTGGTTTTAGGCTATGGATTTGTCGTAAACGGAAAATATCTACGGTTAATGGAGCAGGGTAGAATAAGCATAAGTAAACACATTCGTAATCCCCAGCGGGTGAAGGATCTTCTTAACCTATCACGCCTACTTCTAGGAAACAGTAAATGGGGAATCAGATGGCGTAGTAGTGCTAAATTAGCGAGCCTAAACGATCTCGTGGAAGAGTATGAGAAACTTAGGGAAAAAGCCGCTAATCTAAAAGAAAAAGCAGGTAAACTTCAAGCTAAAGCCCCACTTCAGCTCACTAAAGGCGAAAAACTTGTAGAACTAATACTTCCATTACAAACAAAAACTATATTAGACGATTATAGAAACGAGGTCCTTCCAACAGCAATAGGGCATCACTATATAAAGTCGATCAACACTGACGTGGAACAGGCGCTTGAGGTATGTGAATTTCTGATAGCAAATAACCTTGATAGAACGAAAATCAGTAACGAGCTATCAAAGTACATTTTAAACAAACTTTTGTTCGTAAAGAAACCCATCAAGGTGATCCATGAAACCACAGAAGGATCCAGAATAATTATACACGGAGTTCTCGAGAAACAGGACGGAGAAACTCTTTACATTAAGCGGTCATTTAAGCCTGGAGGAAAATACGATGGATTGAACCTGCCTAAGGAAGAAGGAGACTATGGAATAACTATAATTAAAATAGGATCCCCCTTAACTTGCCACCTTTATTACGGAAAAAATAATGATCTAAAAGGAGTATATGTAAACTTAAATACCCCTGTAGAGCTAGCGGATAAAAACACAATATGGTATATTGACTTGAAAGTAGATGTAGTTGCGAATCTAAAGGAAAAAACTGTTAAAATACTAGACAGAGACCAGCTAGAAAATCTATTTAAAAATGGAGTCATATCAAGAAAGCATCTAGAATTAACGTTAAAAACCGCGGAAAATGTTAGCCGATTCCTTGAGAGCCTCGCCGAAATATCAGTTTCCCAAATAATTCAATTAATAAATCAGACCCCGTGCTTCACTAATATTACCCGGTAAAACTTTATTTATTGCCATGAATGATATACATGGACGCGGGGGTGCCCGAGCCAGGTCAAAGGGGCGGGACTCAGGATCCCTCTGGGAGGAGAACTCCCGTGGCGTAGGCCTGCGCGGGTTCGAATCCCGCCCCCCGCATTAAAACTATTTCCAATGACACATTGGACTTTTATAGTGTTCTTTTAATTAGCTTTCAGGTGGCTGGCCGAAATAGAAAGCAAATGCATTTGTTTCATGTTCGGATAAAATCAAAACAATTTTAACAGCAAGCAGACATAGAATCTCAGTGGCGTATTGAAAACATCAAAGATACATACATTAGCGCTAAGTGAGGCATTATTGGTCACCTTTTTATGGTCGACATCATACGTATTTATTAAGATAGGTCTTAAGGAGATAAATCCGCTAGTGTTTGCGGCATACAGATACACTATAGCGTCTGCTGTTTTAATGTTACCCGTATTTTATCGTTATAGGAGACATTCGTTAAACCTTAGTTTACGGCAGGTATTATTGTTCTTTCTAATAGGTTTTTACAGGCTATTTTACAGCTCAAGGACCGGCAACCATTACAGTTCTTAGTTTATTCTATTTACAAGCCATTACTGTGACATTTATTCTTAACCTAACATCCATTTTCGTACTAGTTTTAAGCATCATTTTCCTAAAAGAAACCCCCTAGCATCCAATTTATAGGAATAGCTCTTACGTTATGTGGGGGGTACTGATATTTTTCATGACCCTGCGCTGGTTTTTAGAGAAAACACCGACATAGTTGTGACCCTTATCTCAGGCGTTGGATGGGCAACATATATGATCATTCGAGACACTATCTCAGAGAAGCAAAGAAGAAGTCCTCGTATTAACTACTGTTCTATGGCTTTAGGAGCATTAATGCTTCTTGGAGCAACCGTTCTAACCAACAATATCACGTCTATTACATTCGATGATGGGCTATAATTTTATGGCTTAATTTAGTGAACACTGTATTAGCTTTTGTTTTATGGAACCATGTATTAAAGATCTTCAAGACATATGAGCAAACAATATTACAGAACACGATGTTAATTCAGATAACATTACTAATTTATTTTTCTAAATGAAACACTTATTCTATATAAGATACTGGGGATAATAATGGTTCTTGCAGGAGTATTAATAGTATAGTTATGGTCTAGCATTAGAGCCGAACAATAAGAATATGTTAGTGTTCTAATCTCCGCAAGTTCTAATAATAAGTGCCTCTAAACCTGTTCATGTCGTGTTCCTACGTAATGAAAAGGAGATCTATGATCTGTAAACATTCATCTTCTCTCCACGGCATTTGTTTCCTAGAATTTACGTATTATTATAACATTAAGGCTCGGGACAACATAAATAGCCTGCTTTCGAAATGCATTATATAATTTACATGTTTCTCCATAACTGCATTTTGCGTAAGATATCTGAAGTTTCCCTTTTTAAGTAATTTATTACTGTTCCATGCTGCCTGCCCTCTATTATCATTCTTAAAGCTGTTTTAGCTATTCTGAGCTGGTCGAAATCCCCTATTATAGCGACATATCTCCCATAGACAGATACATAAGCTCCAGTAAACTCTTCTAGAAGTCTCCAGAATTTGCCTTTTTCACCTATTATTCTACCTTTTATTCTAACCATATCTTCCCTTCTCTTCGTGTATTCACGTAAGTCGATTACATCGAGGAACTGGTCGTCTTCAAGTAGCCTTAGAGCACGCTCAGGATTAAAGCCGTAATTTATTGCCTCGATAATCCTCTTTGCTTTATAAACATCATTTAGAGTAGCGCCTTCATCGGGTTTTATGACTGCCTCAAGGTTTTCATTATCGACCTCTATTTTAGTTTTAGTCTCTTTTTCTATCCTCTTTTTCACCCGTCCATTTCCACCTATTAAAACACCTATCCTATCATCGTTTAGCGGAACAGTCAGCGACCCCGAAACCTTTCCGTTTCTCTCTACAAGGTTCACTTCTACACCACCCTTTACTTAATATATAGTGGTCACTAATTAACTTAAAAGTAGGGGCGTTCAAGTTGTCGTTCAATTTCAATGAAAAATACGAAGAAAAAATAATGAAGAAGATCGCTAGAACAACTAAAAGAATCAAGGGAGAAGAGGATTTCGAGATCGTAGAAGAGGTTTTCGATCGAGAGACGTTAATGACTTTATATAGATTAATTAACGCCGGTTTTATCGAAAAATTCTTCGGTGCCGTTGCCACAGGTAAGGAGGCTAAAGTATACTGGGCTCAAGATCCGAAGGGAGAAGACATAGCAGTAAAAATATTTCTTAAGGAGACATCCGACTTTAAAAAGAGCATTATAAGGTACATTGACGGCGACCCGCGATTCCGAAGAACACGGAAAGACATCAGGTATCTTATTAAACTATGGTGTGGCAAGGAGTTTAAGAACCTTAAAGAAGTATATAGTGTTGGAGTAAAAGTCCCTAAACCAATCACATTTCTCAATAATGTCTTGGTGATGGAATTTGTAGGAGAAAATGGGGTTCCAGCACCCCTCATGAAGGAAAAACCGCCAGAGAACCCAGAGAAAGCTTATAACATTATTATGAAATATATAGAGAGAGCTGTAGTTAACGCCAAAATAGTTCACGCCGATCTATCAGAATACAATATTTTGAATCACAATGAGGAACTTTATATAATCGACTGGGGGTCGGCGGTACATATATCTCATCCCATGGCCTTTGAATTCCTAAAAAGAGATATTAAAAACATAAATTTCTTCTTCAGGCGTTTAGGTGTTAAAGTAGTTTCAGTAGAAGAAGCATTCAGACATCTTGTGAAGATGATTAAATAAAACCTTCTTCTCCCTCCTCAAGCCATTTTAAAAGCCCCCGTTTTTCAAGCTCCCGAATCTCATCTCTCTCATAACGGTAGAGTATATCGCCTCTCTCCTTCGGTTGGAAATCCCATATACCTACTAGAACTATGTCACCGAGCCTTAGCCAAACTCTTTTCTTCATTTTGCCAGGTATTCGACACAACCGTGTGTTACCATCGGAACACTTTACTCTAACTCTATCGTATCCAAGCATTTGAATAACAACGCCGAGGACTTGATCTTCTCCACTGGGTAACGGGGTTTCCCTCTTTTTCTCATCCACGTCTCTACGTTTCCTACGTTTTGGCAAGTTCTCGCCCCACAGCAAAACAATTGAGTTATAGTTACATTCTAGAAGGGTGTCTATATATCTTTCTAACCATGTTTACGTCGTTCTTTAATCATTTTTTCGGCTATATTGAAGCCATGTTCCAGAGCCTCATCCAGAAGATCTTTTAATTCTTTATCGTTTAATTTGAACGGATTTATAGAGATATCGGCTTCTAATACAACAATCGGATAATAATCTCCTTCAAGCTCAACTTTAAGAGATAGGGAATCTATATTTTCCTCACCTAGCTTCCTATCCAAAAACAAATAGATTTCCTCTGCTATCCTCTCGATAATTTCTTCTTTGTCGTTTCTCGATAAAGGTTGCAGTTTTCTCCCTTTTACCATCATATCCTTGACTTTAACCAGCCTCGGTTACTGTTCGTCCAGACGACCTAAGTTCTTGTTCAAGTTGCTTACGTAGGCTTTCCACCTGTTTCTTAAGTAAAGCTTCATGTTTCTCAAGGGTCTTTAATCTAACCTCAAGCACCTCCTTCTTGTCCTCAAGTTCCTTTTTAACCTCTTCTATTGATGCGGATATAAGTATAGGACCAATTATCTTGTACACCTTCGCCTCATTTGCACCTTTCCCCAAAACTTTGTCCACTTCCTTGAGCGCCGCGTCGACTTCCCTCAATTGGAGTTCAATTTGCTGTCTTCTTAAAACTATTGTTTGCAGTTCACCCTGCAATTGTTGAAAACGGTTGATCCTCTCTCTTAAACCTCTAGATAATACATCTGCCAAGACGCTCACCCGATGTCAACTACTTAATGTTAGACGCTTTCCCAGATATAAATTATTTATGGATCAGCTTTAAAGATAAGGAAAATTTAAAAAGCAAGGTACAGGTATAAGCTGGGGATTGAGGATGCCTTTAAGACCAGGAAGGTGTTATCGTCATTTTGGTACACCACCGTATACACGCTTGGAGTACATAAAGAGTAATCCTCCAATACTAATACCGAAATTTGACCTGGGTAATCCTAAAGGCAACTTTGAAGTCGAAATTAAGCTAGTGGCGAAAGAAAGCGGACAAATAAGGGCAAACGCCTTGGAAGCTGCACGTAGACTCGTAAATAAGTATCTATCCTCGAAACTTGGAGAAAACAACTATCACCTTAGAATAGTGAAGTATCCGCATCATATCCTTAGAGAAAATAAGATGATGGCCATGGCTGGAGCCGACAGGTTACAGGATGGAATGCGCCTTTCGTTCGGCACACCTATAGGTAGAGCTGCTAGAGTAAGAACAGGGGAAACAATAATACTCGTACGTACCACGAAAAATGGAGTCATGGTAGCTAAACATGCTCTAAAGGTTGCTGCAAGCAAAATTTCAGTACCGTCAAGGGTTATAATTGAAGAGAAGAAACAGTAAAGTGTGTAGTTATGCACAGTAAGGTTCATGCATCTCGGATAGAGGCCTGTATAGAGGTCTGGAGTTCTATATTAAAGGAGAATTTAAAGACCCGAGAGAGCATCAGGAAAAGGCTAAAAGAGACGTACGCGAGAAACTCCATCGAGCCATTTAGAGGAAGATCTAGAATTAATCTTTTCGATAAAGAATTGATAACACTTTACCTTGTAGGAAAATATGGTCTAGGACTAGATGAAAGTGAAATCCCACTAAAGGCTTTTAAAAAAGAGATAAAGCTTGAAAAAGTCGTGGAGGACATAGTTAATGGAGCCTCGGCAAAAGACTCACTAAAGAAACATTTTAACAAAATAAATGAAAACATTATCTTTCGGGTGCTTCGCCTAGTACTTACAAAAATACTGTTAGGATGGGAGGAGGAAGATCTTCTAGTAAAAATCTTTAAATCGTTTGAAAAAGACTTCCCGAAATACGAGAAAAACTTTAAATCATTTGTACGTTTCTACGTTGCTCTGCGGATAGCTGAGAAAATAGTAAAGAAAGAGATAAGAAATAGGCTTGAAAAGGAAGCTTTAAAACACTCTCTATGCTTGAAGTTTGGAATGCCGAAAAATGCCCCCTCCGACGACTTCATAAGAGATCTAGCGATAAACGTATTTAATGGAGAAGAACACGAGGTAAACTCAGTTCTCGCTTTCCCTGAAAGCGAAAATATAGAATTGAAGGTATAGCTCTTATCCAACCTCCAGTAATATTATCTCGCGATAGAGGCCGCCGTGAAAAAACTTTATTTTCCTCGTAATTTTAAAACCCGTTCCTTTAACCGCCTTAATCAAGGCCCTTATTCGCGGGGTTACCACAGCTACCTTACCGTTTCTTTTCAGAACTTTTCTACAGGATATTAGGAGCTTTTCATAGAGTACTAAAATATTGGTTTTAATTCTAATGCCGTAGGGAGGATTCACCAATACTAAATCAAAGTAATTTCTCGGGAAAATCTCCTCGAGCCTCGTCCCGTCTCCGTGTATAATTTTTATTTTATCTTTTAAACCTGCTTTCTCGACATTAAGCAAGGCTCCTGACACATGATTTTTATCCCTCTCAACGCCATAATACTCGGCATTAGGATTTAGGTAGGCGGCCTCTATTAATAGGGTTCCTGATCCACACATCGGATCCAACACCCTACGGGCTTTATCTACCCCAGCAAACATGGCCATAAGGTAGGCTACTACGCCTTTAAGTGCAGCTGGATGATGATATCTTCTATACTCTCTATCCCCTAGCGAAACACCGTATGTAAGATCCAGCGAAAAAACAAGGTACCTTTCCGTATATTGTACCATAAAACATAGATCAGGATTGTCTAGCGAAACTTTTGGTTTAAACCCCAACGTCTTTTGAACTAACATGACTATCGTATCTCCAACTGAAGCTGCTATATCCCTGGAAGTGAACCCACATTCAACCTCCTTTTTAACCACTACGGAGAAAGTCATATATCGGCTACTGAACAACCTTTCGATCGAACCGGCAACCTCTTCTCCACACAATAGATTATTAATCTCTTCAAGCGTGTGCTCGGAGACAGGGTGGTAAAAGAGAACCTCATATACATGTTCAAATGATCTACCTTCGTGAAAAAGTTTAGAGAGGACCTCTATTCTTTTGCTAAAGGGTACTTCGATTAAGAGATATCCTCGAACATCGAACGGTGTAGGCACAGCTCGTCTCACTTGAAATTCTCCCAACAATTTTTTGACATCATTTGCTGTTATTTCCTCAAGTCCAGGTATAGTAGATAACATTATTACGGCGGTATCGTTTTGCATAGATTACACCTTTGTAGAGAGTAAGATAACTTTGAAAAACATCTTTCTTGCAATTTCTTCGGCAACTTCGACATTCATCTGTCCTGTATTGTATACCTGAAAGTACAACGTTAATGCTTTTATTAGATTCTCAACCGATATGTTAAACATCCTACTACATCGAACAAATAAGATATCCTTCGCGATAAAACAGAAATCACCAATAGATTTTCCCTTAATTAGATGTCTTCTGGCAAGCCTAGCTGGATGATCAGATGCGAATATTATTTTCAGTGCCGATGGCTGCTCAAAACCCATTCCAGTAAGCCAGGTGACTACAGTCTCTACTATCCTAATACACGCTTTTTCATCGAAACTGCATTCACCCCGATCGTGGATCTCCACTGCTATTTGCACTAATAAGACTCCCAGGTAGTATTTTATTAACGCCTGTTTTTAACAATATTTATGATCAATGAACATAGAGCTGTTTCCGGCATGACAGTTATATCCCCGTTTTTAATGACCTGCCATAGGGGGCTGTCCCTGGTTACAATGTACTTTACTCCATGACTGCTTCTAGAATAATATTCTATAAGTTTTTCCTGCCTTAGTTCCTCAAGAATGCTTTTTACAACAGTTAAGAGTACTGGTTGAGGAGGGAAGCCAGCCATTAAAACTATTTTTTTCCCAGTAAAAGTTACACATGTACCCCGGCTTCTTTTAATGAGATCTATAAGTATACTTATGACCGTGATGCGTAACTTCTCGTAATCACTATAGGGAGTCTCATATACTCGTGAGGTAATCATTATCCCGCCACTGTAACCATATATGTTATAATTTAATTCATGTAGCACTTGGTTAGACTCAGCTACATCTCGGAAATACGGGGGAAATATATTAGATAATATAATCAACTTTCCCGAAGCATCGCATTCATCCATAAAATTTAAAAAGAAATATTAATACCCAAAGACTATTCGGAAAACAGGATCTAGAGATGGCTGTAATAGAGCTGAGAGAAACATATTTACCGGACTCATCCACCATAACTAGGGGGCTCCTCAGAACTAAAATAGAGGAGGGTGAACTACAGGGGAGAATAGTTATCCATCAACTCCTAGTGAAAATGTTTGAAAAACTGTTTAGAGAATTTAACAATCCAATGGGATTTGTCGGTTTAAAGGAACTCACCATTATAAGGCAACTTATATCGTCCCAGGAACGGGATGATTTAAGCTTAGAATATACCAAAGAACTGCCTCAAGGATACCGTTTTATCGAACCAAGATCCCTAAGTGAAGTTGACGATATAATACGTGAATTAGCCTCAGAGTGGAATGCGACTCTTGTTACCTGCGATGAAGTCCAGGAAATGGCTGCTAAAGCTATGGGAGTCAGGGTTTTACTCCTAAAAGAGAAGAAACGGGAGCTGTTGTTCGAAAAATTTTTTGAAGAGACAACGATGTCTGTCCACCTAAAGGAGGGGGTTGTACCCTACGCTAAGGTCGGTACACCAGGTAGATGGGAGCTTAGATCGATAGGCGACACTCCTCTATCTAGGGAGCAATTAGAGCAGATTGAAAGGGAAATCCTTGAGGTAGCTAGGCAGGAGAAGGTAGGGTTCATAGAGATAGAGAGGCCTGGCTCGACAATAGTTCAGCTTAAACATTATAGGATCATAATTGCGAGACCCCCGTTTTCTGACGGCCTTGAAATAACTATCGTTCGCCCTCTGATAAAGCTTAGCCTTGAAGATTACAATTTACCTAGAAAACTTGTAGAGAGGCTAGAAAGACAGGCTGAAGGTATACTTATAGCAGGCGCTCCGGGCATGGGTAAGACTACCTTTGCACAAGCCCTTGCCGAATACTATAACAGAAAGGGGAAAATAGTTAAAACAGTTGAATCACCCCGTGACATGCAACTTCCAGAGGAGGTAACACAATATTCGAAAAACTATTCAACATCAGAAGAAATACATGATGTACTACTACTTAGCCGTCCAGACTATACAGTTTTTGACGAAATGAGGGATACCCGTGACTTTGAAATATACTCGGATTTAAGGCTTGCAGGAGTAGGCATGATAGGTGTAGTTCACGCGACAACTCCCATCGATGCGATACAAAGGTTTATTGGAAGAGTAGAGTTAGGTATGATACCTTCAATAATAGATACAGTAATATTCATACATAAAGGTAGGGTGGAGAAGGTCTATGAGCTCGAAACCGTGGTCAAGATTCCTCATGGATTAAGGGAAGCCGAGCTGGCTAGACCCGTAGTCCTCATAAAAGATTTCCTCACCTCTCAGCCGGAATACGAAATATATGTATTTGGCGAACGAACATTCGTTGTGCCTGTAAAGAGAACTCCTAGCGCCCGTGAAATACGGGCACGGACCCTTATCGATAGAACAATGAGCAAGTATATTCCCCAAGGAGAATACGAGATCCAGGCGGGACGAAATGGCGAAATAATGGTTTTAATTGAACCAGAATATTTAAATTCACTATCAACCAAAATATTCAAGAGACTTAAACGAATTGCAAAAAAGCTGGGTATGGATGTAGAGATAAAACCCCGCTCATGAGATGGTGCAACTAAATGCATGAGGGTACAATTTCATGTAAAAATTGTAAATTCTTTGTATTCGATGTACCCTATCCTGGTATAGGTTCATGTAGTAAATTCAGGAAGATAGTTTATTCACCTATGAATCCCCCATGTAGAGGAACAGGCTTTTCCCCGCGAAGAGAATCCGCGAACAATCCAGGTTTAATGCAAACGGTTACCAGTTTACAAAGACAAGAAGAATTTATTACAACTACTGTTTCCCGCCTCGATTTAACTCCCACAGGGATACCTGTATTAGACGACCAGATACTTAAGGGAGGTCTCCTTCGCGGAAAAACATACCTAGTTGCCGGTGAAACCGGTTGTGGGAAAACCATTTTTTCACTACAATTTCTGATAAATGGTGTTATAAAATTCAATGAGAACGGAATATACCTTGCAATAGACGAACCGGCTTCACATATATTGAGGGGCTTAAGGTTATTTGGATGGGATGTAAAAGAACTTGTAGAAAGAAGAAAACTTTTGTTTTTGGATATGCGAACCCACTTCAGTAGACTCTACCTTAAGGATAAGGAAAGACGTATCCACCCTAAATTCCTTATTGATATGATAATAAATTACGTGAAGAAAGTTAATGCCAAAAGGCTTGTAATAGATCCAATAGCACCATTAATGTACGGAGGAAGCGAAGAAGATGTTCTTTATGCAAGAGAATTTTTAAGAGAGATGGTTTTTGAGCTCGAGAGAACTGGTGATGTAACAACAATTATGACCAGTGAGATTCCAACAGGTAGCAATAAATTAAGCCGGTTTGGTGTAGAGGAATTTCTGGCGTCAGGTATAATAGTCTTAGCATTAGAGGAGGTTAAAGGTAGGATTTACCGTGTTATGTACGTTAGGAAAGCACGTTGGGCTCCAATACATCCAGCAAAGTATGTTTTCGAGATAATTTCAGGCAGAGGAATAGTCATAAGAGGCCCTCTCTCCTCAATACTTGCCGTTAAAAAGGAAGGATAAATGAATACCATTATTTAGAGAGGAAGATTCAACATGTCGCTTTTAAAATTCGGAGAACGCCTGTCCAATGCAATCTCTCGGATAAGTAGGGCCGCATTTGTAGATAGGAAAATAGTCAAGGAAACAATAAAAGAGATCCAGCGTGCACTACTTTTAGCCGATGTAAACGTTGATCTAGTTTTACAGTTATCGAGAAACATTGAGGAAAGAACATTCAAGGAGGACGTGCCCCCGGGATTTACCAGACGTGATATAGCACTTAAAGTGGTATACGAGGAACTAACAAATCTTCTCGGAGGAGATAAAAAACCATCCTTGGAGATAACGAAAAAACCTTATATTATAATGTTAGTTGGCATCCAAGGTTCAGGGAAAACAACTAGCGCTGCAAAGTTATCTTACTTCTATAAGGAAAAGATGGGACTAAAACCTGCAATAATATGCGCCGATAATTTCAGACCTGGGGCACTAGCACAGTTAATGCAGTTGGCAACGCCTCTAAACGTCCCAGTCTACGGCGACCCCAAAAAAACACCTATAGAAATAGCGGAAAATGGTATAAAAAAATTCATCGCCGAAAAATACGATATCATAATAATCGACACCGCCGGTAGACATAAAGAAGAAAAAGCTCTCCTAGAGGAAATGCGTCGCATAGCGGATGCAATAAAACCCGACGAGGTAATGCTTGTAATAGACGCTACTATAGGTAAACAAGCCGGTATACAGGCTAAACACTTTCACGAAGCGACTCCACTGGGCTCCATCTTTTTAACGAAACTCGACGGAGCCGCAAAGGGTGGGGGAGCCCTTGCCGCTATAGTTTCGACCGGGGCGTCAATAAAGTTCATTGGAACGGGTGAGAAAATAGAGGATATCGAAGTATTTGACCCGCCTTCTTTTGTTAACCGTCTACTAGGTATGGGCGATCTACGCACCTTAGTGGAGAAGCTCAGAAAAGTGGAACTTATGGATAAAAGACGGCTAGAGAGGATTATGAGTGGAAAATTAACTTTACTCGACTTCAAGGATCAACTCAAAAGTTTACGACATATGGGCTCGTTAAGCAAGATATTTGAACTTCTACCGGGTGGCCTAGCATATAAGATGGGTGATAAGGAGCTAAAGCTGTCAGAAGAAAAGCTTAAGAAGTGGCTAGCAGCTTTAGACTCGATGACCCAGGAGGAGCTTTTGAAACCAAGCATTATTAATAGATCTCGTATTCAAAGAATAGCTAGAGGAGCTGGAGTATCTTCAAAGGATGTACGTGACCTCTTGAAGGCGTATGAAATGGCTCGAAAACAGCTTAAACTCATGTCAAGGCGGAATTTTAGGAGATTGCGATCCATTTTAGGGAAATGGTCTAGCTAAAACTGAAGCTGGGGATCGACAATACGTACATTCATCGTATTAATTCCTTGCTTAACTTCCCTCCAGTCTTCCATACCTCTATTTTCACGTGTAATTGTCTACACCTTTCTAATTTCCCACAATATAAGAAGAGACACTAATCTAACACTATATCTGATGAAGGAACATACGATTATCGTTTTCCATGGAAGTAAGCTTAAGAGAATATATCCCGATGAAAGATCCCTTAGTGGGGTATACAGAAAAATCATTAGATTCATTAAAAATAGAAAATCCGGTTCACCTCATACGGGAATTTATGTAAGCGAGAGAAGTTTAGAAGATCTTATTAAAAGCTTACACGGCTCCAAGTACTATATACATAACAAGGGGATTGACCCCTTGAACATGGAAGTTCATCCACTAGGGGTAAATATTTTTCTTTCATACGGTGAAACAAAAAACATGGAACCCCCGACATTATGTAAGAAGAAAAAGCTGAAAGCCTTAAAAATTCCCGTCAAAGTATTCAATCTGGATCAACAGATAGCCATAATACAGTCCATCATTGACAGGAGGTTACACAAGTGGATATAATTAGAAAGACGGAGGAGATTATATCCCGCTACCCTCTATGTAACACGTGTCTAGGCCGTTTATTTTCTTCCCTAGGCTACGGTCTTGAAAACTCTCAACGCGGATTTGCCTTAAAGACAATGCTGTTAATGAAGGCATATAACTCGCTTGAAGAAGAAAATAACATAAATTTAGTAAAAAAGCTTGCAAGAAGTGGTTTTAAGCCAGCAATGAAACTTTTAGAAGAGAAATTTAACACAAGTATGGATGAAAACGAAGTTGAGAAGTGTTTTATTTGCAAGGGATTGCTGGAAGAAGAGTCTTTGTTTAAGAAAATATCTCAACGGATATTAACATCACTGAGGGAGATCGAGTCTAAGACGTTTCTTATAGGTGTAAGAGTAGACGAGTCTATGGTTGCACGTGAAATGCAGGTGATCTCAGACTTCGGTGTCGAAACCTCTGAAACCTTGAAGCGCGAAATAAACCGTAAAATAGGTAAAATTATCGAAGCATCTTCTCGCTTAAAGGTGGATTACAAGGACCCAGAAGTAACCGTCATAGTGGATTTTCCAACTGGTAATCTAGAAGTAAACATAAAACCACTGTTTGTTTATGGACGATATCGAAAGCTTGTCCGCGGGTTGCCGCAAAGTGCCGGTAAAGACCATGTACGGTGGGATGCTCCGCCTAAACCGAGTATTGAAGAGTACATTGGAAGACCTTTATTGAAGGTGACTAGAGGTGAAGAGGTTCGTCTACATGGTGCTGGACGCGAGGATGTTGATGTACTGACTTTGGGTTCTGGAAGGCCTTTTGTAGCGGAGGTACTTAGACCGCGTATAAGATGTATTGATTTGAATGAACTGGCAAGACGTATCAGGGAATATAGTGAAGGCAAGGTTGAAGTGGAGGATTTAAGGATTGTGGCAAGAAGTATGGTTGAGAAAATAAAGGTTCTCTCAGAGAAAGCTGTAAAACTTTACCGTGCAATTGTTACGTTTGAAGGGGATGTGGATGAAAAAGACTTAAAAAGCATTGAATCCTCCTTTAAGAATATTCTTATAAAGCAACAGACTCCCTTACGGGTATTAAAGCGTCGCGCAGACAAAGTACGTTCAAAAATAGTATATTATGTTAAAACCAAAAAAATATCATCGAATACTGTCGAGTTTCTAATAAAATGTCAGGGAGGTCTATACGTAAAAGAGCTTATAACAGGCGATGCTGGAAGAACGCGACCCTCATTTTCCGAAATTCTAGGAACCCAACCCCGAAAAATAGTTCTTGATATACTTTATATAGAAGAGACAACGCGGGGGCTGGAACGTTAGACTGTGGCTTTGTATCTTTTTGTATTATTTTGTTCTGGGTGTTATGTTTATAGTGTGTTGTGTTAATGTTTTTATGGGTATGTGGGTGATGGAAGCCCCATGCCGTCGGCCTCGACAGCCACCCACAACCACACAACCCTAACAAAAGGGTTATAGGCGAGACGGAACCCGTGAAACCACACCACAATGAAACAAAATACATAGAATGATACAGATAGAGGAAACGGTATTTAGAGCACTCAAATAAGTGTGTGGTCTATTTCTCCTTTCTACAGCCTTTATAAGGAAATATATGCTCTTTTGTCGTTATGATTTTCTTAATTTTGCCCCCCATTTTCACCGCGATAATGTATGCTCTTCCTCTAACACCGATTATTTCACCCACTTTGCCCTGGTATCTTCTGTGGGGGGCTGTCTTAATATTGCTCGGCGAAATATCTATGTGTACCAGATCCCCAATCTTGTATTCATATAGGATTCTGCTTAAACCCAACATTCCCCGTTCTCTAGGTTTCTTTCTAAGTAATTTACGGGTTTTAAATCGATAGCCGTGGGTTCTCTTAACCATTCCTTAACACCATATCCTCCCTCAAGCTCTTTTATTTAATGGTTTCGTTACGGTACTAAGTTTTTATAGTTGTTGTGTTGATGATGAATAGGTGTTGCTCTTGATAAAGGTACTTAGAAAGAAAATGCTTACTCTCCCCGAAGTAGAGAAACTATTAAGAGAAAAAGCAAAAAATACAGAGCTGTCAAGTACAGAACAACTTACTTTAGATTACGTTTCCAAAGTGAGTAAAATTAAGGCAGAAGGCGCGGTAAAGCTTTTTGAAAAACTACTGGAGTTTGGCGTAAAAGAGGAAACCGCTGTCCAAATCATAAATATTCTTCCAGATAACGAGGAGGAACTTAGAATAATTTTGATCCCGGAAGGAAAATTCTATTCCCATGAAGAGCTTAGATCAATGCTTGAACTCATAGAAAAAATTAGGAAAGAATACGGCAAAAAATAGTATATATTTAATAGTTCCTCCGATAATTTATAAGGTTGAGACTGATACATAGTGTTTTTAAGGGTGATGAATGGTTATGAAACCGTCCCAAAAAAGATACCTGTATTACGAGGAATATGCCTATATTTTAGATTATCTTCCCCATGGGTATTATACAGCTGATAGGGTTTTTGTTCGAGGCCCGGTAGCTCAAGCAGTAGGTGAACAGTATTTTATGTTATTGGAGCTAATCCCCCTCGAGGGGATACCTTTACAGCCCCTTGAGAGAATATACGTCGGGAGAAAAGAAATAAACCTGAAAATAGAGCGAGTGTCCAGAAGAATAAGATATGACGACCTGACGTTAAGGGCGAGGGATACACTTGAAAAGGCTATTGAAACCATTATAGAGAAACGCGAGAAATATTTTGTGGATTTCTTCAATAAGGCTCAGCCTTTGACTCCGAAAATGCATAGCCTAGAACTCTTGCGGGGTATAGGAAAAAAGACCTTATGGAAGATCCTAGAGGAGAGAAGAAAAAAGCCTTTCGAAACCTTTAAAGAAATTCAAGAGCGTGTAAAAATCCCCGATCCAAAAAGACTTATCCTTAATAGGATCATAGATGAGATAATCAATGAAAGGGAAAAATACCATGTTTTCACACTACCCTATTACCGTAGATGACCTTTGGCAGGAAAATCAGTTTAAATCTCTTTTATGTTTATATAAAAGTATGGTAACCTTTTCAAAGGTATAAAAGATGATATGTATATCATATTAAAATTAATGTTTTACCGTAACATATCAGGGTTTTCTAACCTCTAACTCTCATTATTTTTCTTCTTCCCATGACCTCCCATACTTCTACTTCTATCCCTGGACTCAATTTTTCTTTTATCTCCTCTTCTTCAGGGACTGGTACTTCGTAGACCTCATAGTTCGTTAAATCCATCAATTGAACGGTATTTCCGAAAATCGATATAACTTGGGCCAGCTTCTTCAATACTTCTGGAACATCAACTCTAGAATCGGTAGGGACAACAATGCTCCTTTTCACATTGTCGAAAAGTCCTATAGCCGTAATTCTAGCCTTAGCTGAGCCGTGTTTGCCGGGCTTAGATTTCTCTACCTCGACTATTTTACAAGGCTCTCCATCTATAACAATGAATGAACCTGTTTTCACAGATCCAGCCTCTACAGGCTTCGTCGACATGTTTTCACCATTACTAGAACAACATGTGGCTATCTATATTAAACTTTTTGTAGCCTCTGACTGTTCGTTGATTAAGCCATCGGAAAAGGATTATTAATTTCATTGAATCTATTGGAAACATGCAAGGAGTTAATAGGTTTTTCCTGACAACACGTTCAAAGATATTATTGACTCTAAGTTTCGTTATAGCAGTTACTATAATTACAGTTATGCTACTTCACTTATACTGGAAGAGCAGGCCTAAAGCAGATTTAAGCGAAATCGAGAAAGCCAATAACATGACGGAGCCTATTAAAATAAAGGTTTTTGGATGGGTTGTGCATTCCTCTTCCACTAGTGTAAATAATTTCTACAAATACCATGACAAGTTCGTATGGGTATCCCCAACCTGGTATTATGTGGATGGTAACGGGGGGTTAATAGACCGAGGGGTGAAATCCGATTTCATAAAGAATTGTAGAGAATGGGGTATAAAACTCATTCCGCTTGTAGCCAATTATGAATTCAGCCGGGAAATTATACATAGAATTCTAACCATACCAGAGGTACGTGAAAAGGCTATTGAAAATATAGTCAAGGAGGTCTTGGAAAAGGAGTATGACGGCATAAACATAGACTTTGAAAATATACCTTCAGAGGATAGGGATCATTTAACCGAATTCATGAGGTTACTTTACGAGAAAATGCATGCTCACGGAAAATTAGTGACACAGGCTGTAGGAGCAGGTTACGTCTATGACCACGAGAACCTAGCTAAATATAACGATCTAATAATCATCATGGCATATGGATACCATTGGTCCGGTAGTGCCCCCGGGCCTATAGCACCCCTCTACTGGCTTAACGATTTAATAGATAACCTCCTTCGCAAAGTTCCTAAAGAAAAATTGGTTTTAGGTGTACCTTTATACGGTTTTGACTGGCCCCCGCAGGGAAGGGCCTCAGCAGTAACCTATGAAGACGCTATATGGATTGCCAACCATTACGGCGTAAAGGTGACATTCGATTGGAAAAGCGGGGAAGCTACATTCAAGTATAAGGCTGTTGACGGCGTCCATGAAGTATGGTTCCAGATAGCGAAAAGCATCGAACTTAGGATAAAATTGGCTAAGGAAAAGGGTTTAGATAAAATAGCCGTGTGGCGTGTAGGCCAAGAAGACCCAAAAACTTGGTCAGTAATAATACGGCCAGAAGGTTAATCACTTGACATTCTTCTAGATCTCTTACGTTGACACCCCCCACTAAAGTAGAGGGCTTTCTGGCGTCGTTTTCTGTAATATAGGAGAAATATTATCCCAATTGCTACTGCTTCGAGAAGAAATATTATTAGGTACAAGTTATCCAACAGGTAGTTCTGTCCAGATGAATCTTTTCCTGTCACAAGAAAGTATATAACCTTATAGAAACGCTCACCAAGTTCACTTACTTTTTTCTCGCTGGTGGGGTTGTAACGTTCAAACCATGTAGGCGTGTCCTTAAGCCATAACTCTACTATCATAGATAGAGCCTTAGGTTTTACATAGTAGGTATAGAAATATGCTAGGCCCGTCGAAGTTCCCTGTGAAACGCTAAAGCCCATTATTCTCGCCACCTTTAAACCCAATTCCTCGACAGATTTATCCTTCTCAACACCTAATTTAGGAGGGATAATTACAGCTATATCGCCGCTATGGAGATCAATATGTATAGTTACATTATTTCTATTAATAAAGTCTTGAAGCCCCCTAGTTTCGGGTTCAGATGCTGGGTTTGGACCCATATAATTATTTGAAAGAATATTAGTGGATGCTCCGGATTCTCCCCACCTTGCGTTAAAGTTACGATTTAAATCCACAAATCTCGCGTTCTTCCTTACATAGGGTCGTTGAGCCATCTCCGGTGGTGCCAGCTTACACGCCTCCAATCCATCGGGGTTTAAAGGAAATATAAAGACAAGCTTCTCGCCTTTATCCCGCAACCCCTTGAAAATTACCGTGTTATTTACAAGTTTTTTAAGTACGTGTAAGATAACTCGGCTACCTATAAGTTCGGGACCGTGAATATTGGCTGTTACAAGAATAACTTGAGTTGCATTAGGAGGCCCGTATTCTGCAGCCCATATATTTCTTCCAAGCACGGATCTACCTATGGAATAGACTTTGAAAACACCGCTTTCATTATAGTTTTTAAGAATAACAGTTATGTTAAACCAATCTATGTATATGCCTTTGTATTTAAGGTAAATCCACTCTAAATTTGTATCTTTAATTTTTATATAATGGTATGTGCCGTTTATACAAATGTCTCCTTCAAGCAGTAGTCCAGCAACCCAGTCATATATTCTTTTAAATCCGTTTTTCACAAGAATAACAGTTTTTATATCGTATTTTCTAAAGAAGATTTTACCGTACCCTACAACTTTCCATGCACCATCATCGTAAAAAACTATGTCCCCTTCCGAAAGATAGCGTTTAGTGAAGAAAGGAAATATTTGCCAGGGTGCGTTCCCCCTGATAAGTTCTCCGGACAATAGATTGTACTCAGCCGAGTACATTTTTCCGGAAATGATTATATTAACCTTAATTTTCGGTTCAGTGCTGTAACCTGAAGGTTCAAGCGCCTCGACCAAGATTTTAAGTCCGTCACCTTCATAAAGTACCATTGTTCTAGGTCTGAAATCAGCTAATGGCTCTGTACTGACGGGAATAAAAAGGAGTGTTGACGAAATGATTAGAAAAAGGCAAAACAAACCATATGAAAGATGCTTCTTTTTTATGTGGAAATACCATCTCCAGCCAGCTGTCATATTAGAGTAATGATTCTACTTTTATATATAGTTTAAAGCCGAATGAATGTGTTAAACAGAAATACCTACAGGTTAAAAATCATTTCACAGTAGGGATCTCCCCGAGCCCTACATTTCACTTCAGCTGACTCCTTAATCTTAAGACCAGTAAGCCCTTCTATCAACCCCTCAAGGAAACCCCTAGTAAAATAGCAGGCTGGTTCATTTGAAGGGGTCATGTAATCGGATTCAAAACCTTCATATATTCTGACTTTAATTTCTTTTTTAAATATATTTACACCTAAAACCTCAGCTTCAGCAAACCCCTGTTCCCGGAGGATGCGGGAAACCTCCTTCTTAAATGCGTTACTCCTGTAATGTAACTCCTCTCTTTTTTCGGAATTTACCCGTCTTCCTTCGTGGAGCCCCAGCTGGAATCCGAGATGGAAATATAATGCCCTTACCCCAGACCCTCCCCGGACAACCAGTTTCCTGAAAGCCACTCCAAGACTTTCCGCTCGGAGTCTGATTTCACCAGTTCTTATACATTCACTCATTGCAAAGTATTCCTCACAATATATGGTTACTTACTTTCTTATAAATTTTGCTATTTGTATGCAAAAATTTCCAATAAATACTCCTTTATTTGAAAATTTTTGCATGCATTCCCCTGTAACCCATTCAAATATGCAATTATAATGCAAAAATTTATATATTACCTATCACCTATTTTAAACGATGAACCATGTATAGGAAGAAAATAATCCCAATAGTATTAATATTACTCCTGACAGCTACGATAGCGGTATCCATTATAGCAGCAAAACCCAAGCCTCCTAAAACCTTTAAATCTAAAGTCACTATAGTTATAACAGATTCCCCGCCTGAAGACGCAATAATCGTAGGTCCCGTTTTCGAAGATGGGTTCTGGATCGTAATTCATACACCTAAATTTACAATAGCTATAGATCCTAGAAGAAGTGGGGGACCCGCTTTACCTGCCTATGACGAAGGCTAAAAACAATAAACGCCAAAAACGTAAAACGTGATATCAATGCCCTTGGTAAGGGGGAATATCTTTGTCCTACTACAAGCTCTAGTAGAAGATCCTGTAGCTAGCTTTAATAAGCTAGCTAAGAAGATAGGAATATCCCCTTCTACCGCCCGAGAACTTTACAAGAGACTTTTAAGGGAAAAATACATTTCCCTCGTATTTGCCATTGTAAATTACCCTGCATTGGAAAGGGAGATCGTTGCCGCGCTTATAACGTCTCCACCTCAAAAATGGCCTTTACTTGAATCATCACTAGACGAATTCTTCTACATAAGGTCTCGTGCGAGATGCATAGGTTCAGTAAGCGGTATCCATGCATTCTTCGCTATCCCTTCGGGTAGCTTACCCTATCTTAGAGAATTTCTTGAATCACTACGAGACCTTGGACTAATGGAGTCATATAAGCTTATAACACCAGCATCACGATGGTTCTACTCTGAACCCGATTTTACAATCTTCGATCCACTTACATTTACATGGAAAGCTGATTGGAAATCTTGGAAAGAGATGTTAACAAGCCTCCAGCCGGAGCATATAGGTGCGCCATCACCTTCTATACTTTCGGAACTAACGTTATCTGATCTAAAGATAATAGATATTTTAAGCATTGACGCGCGTGTAAAGAAATCGGAGGTCGCAAAATTTGCAGGGTTAAAATCCTACGAACTTTCTAGACGGCTGAAATTCCTGCATGAGAAAAAGGTTATATTAAAGTACCGTGTATCGCTGGGTTCACGTTTTCTCGCCAATCTAGTTAACATTGCTATAAATGCTGAGTGCAGTAGTAAGTTTACACGTCTTATAGCCGCAGCCGTTAAAAAACTACCCTATCAGTCGACATTTATACCGACAAAGGAGGGTTTCCTCCTCTACATACTTATGCCTTCGAAGGATTTCATAGACCTTTCTGCGGTACTGCAGGAGTATTGCAATCGCCTAGAGGTCACATGGCTAGACTATAAACACAGCAAACTCTGGAACATAGCATTTGAATCGTATAAGGAAGGAAAATGGGATTCATCGTACGAATTTATGGTAGAAAAGCCTCTAGAAGCTATCAGAAGAAATATATCCACGATAAAAATTTGATGTACCTTAAATTTATCTTCTGTGTTTTAAAGAATGAATTTTTTTGTATTCCCCATGTTTCTTGTAAAAGGAATATAGATTGATTACTGAGAGAAATATGAAGCCTTCTATGATGCCTGGAAATATCAAACTAAAAACATAGTCTAGTCCAGTAATAAGCAGTATCGAGAAAAATAGTAGACTAAAGCCTGCTGCCAGCAAATATATGAAGATTTTCTCCTCCGTTTCCTTCATTTCCTTGATTAAGAGAACGGGTTTTTCCACCCCTTTGATCTCATTTAGAAGCCTTTCGACCCCCTTTTCCAACCCTTTAGTCTTTGACTCTATAAACGTCCAAAGCTCCTCTACCGATGCCCTTCCCTCCTCAACCTTCCTAATCATATTTTGGAGCTCGCTGAAGGGTTCTTGAAAACATTCATTATAGAATTTCCCTAATGCTAAAAGTAACCTTATTTTCCTGATCCTCGACTCCTTTTCGGCACTCTTTTCATATAATTCAAGTTCCCTAACACTTCTCAGATGAAACAAGTAAGCTATAACCACCAGTATAATATCCATTATTAGCAGTAAAATTCCTAGCTCGAACATTTATACACATCCTTTATTATATTAAAAAAGAAAGAACGTTATTTTAATATTACATTTTAGGCAAGGGACTGTTTATCTCTAACATGTAGATTTCAACCGTACCTAGTTATAACAGCTTTATATTGGGAGTCGCATAGCTAAAAGATTTATATTGTGGTGTAATATTTCGCATAAGCGTTCTGGTGGAAAGGCATGGTGAGATTCAAGCAGGTTGCAGATATAGCTAAAATAATGAGAAATAGGGGTCAGGTCAGGAATATAGGTACACTAGCACACGTAGACCATGGAAAAACCACCCTAAGCGACAACTTACTAATGGGGGCTGGGCTACTTAGCCCCAAAACCGCTGGCAAAGCTCTAGCACTAGATTATGTTGAAATAGAACAAATGAGGCAAATGACCGTTAAAGCCGCTAATATAAGCCTCTACCACGAATTAAACGGCAAACCATACGTCATTAACTTGGTGGATACCCCTGGACACGTGGACTTCACTGGCCACGTAACACGTTCACTGAGGATAATGGATGGAGCAATAGTCGTAGTAGATGCAGTTGAAGGAGTAATGACCCAAACGGAAACCGTTGTCAGACAGGGATTAGAGGAAAGAGTGAGACCGCTACTTTACATAAACAAGGTAGACAGGTTGATTAAAGAACTCCGATTGGAGCCTAGAGAAGTTCAGGAACGCTTCATGCAGATAATAAAAGACTTCAATAATTTAATCGAGTTGTACGGTGAACCGGGATTCAAGGAGAAATGGAAGATAAATCCTCTCAAAGGCCAGGTAGCCTTTGGAAGCGCTCTACATAAATGGGGATTGACGTTCACCCGTATGATTAAGGAAGGAATAAAATTCAGTTACATAGTGGACGCCTACCAGAAAGGCTACCATGAAGAATTGGCAAAAGAATTCCCTCTACATGCCACCATCCTAGATATGGTCATTGAACATGTACCAAGCCCTCTTGAAGCACAAAAATACAGGATCCCTAAAATCTGGCATGGCGATTTGGAGAGTGAAATAGGAAGATCGATGCTTGAATGTGATCCCGACGGCCCCCTAGTGATAGCAGTAAGTAAAGTCATTGCGGATCCTCATGCTGGGCTGGTAGCTACGGGCCGTGTTTTCAGCGGAACAGTGAAAGCTGGCGATGAAGTCTATTTACTTAACGCAAAATCCAGTAGACGCGTACTTCAGGTTGGGCTCTATATGGGACCTTACAGGGAAGCCACGGAATTCGTGAGTGCTGGTAACATAGTAGCTTTATTGGGTTTAGAAGATGCTAGAGCAGGAGAAACGGTAGTTGAGACTAAGTATAAGGATGTAATGAAACCTTTCGAAAGAATGAGGTATATAAGCGAACCAGTGGTAACCATAGCCATTGAACCTACTAGGAGTAGTGATCTACCTAAACTTGTCGAGACACTGCGTAAAATGGCTGTAGAAGATCCAACACTAAAGGTGCATATAAATCAAGAGACTGGAGAGTACTTGATAAGCGGTATGGGTACCTTACATCTAGAGATAGCTTTATGGGATTTAAACCAGAGAAGCGGAATCGAAGTCGTTACCTCGCCGCCCATAGTGAGATACAGGGAAACAGTTAAAGTGGATGGCCCTACGATAGAAGGAAAATCACCGAACAAACATAATAAATTGTATATAAGTGTCGAGCCCCTGGATAAAGACACCTTAGACCTTCTGAGTAAAGGCATTGTATATGATGGCCAGGATTGGCGTGAAAGAGCTAAGATACTCAGGGAGCAAGCTGGATGGGATTCGGATGAAGCTAGAAACATCTGGGCGATCGACGATAACTTGAACATAATAGTTGATAGAACCAAGGGTATACAACATTTAAGAGAAATCAGGGAAACAATTATTTCCGGCTTTAAGTGGAGCATGGAAGCCGGACCTCTCGCTCAGGAACCCGTAAGAGGAGTGAAAGTAGTCCTACACGACGCCATAGTTCACGAAGATCCCGCGCATCGAGGCCCAGCACAGATCATGCCTGCAACAAAAAACGCTATATTCGCATCCTTCCTTTCAGCTAAACCTACACTACTTGAACCGGTATTAAAGATAGACATAAAGGTTCCAGCAGAACAGCTAAGCGGCGCCCTAAATGTTGTGACTAGGAGGAGAGGGAGGATAATAGACATGAAGCAAAGTGGCATGCTAATGCATGTAGTCGGAGAGATACCTGTTTCAGAGACCTTTGATCTTTCAGATGAAATGAGAAGTGCCACGCAGGGTAAAGCCTTTTGGAGCACACAGTTCAGTAAATGGGCTCCAGTACCTGAATCAATGTTGGAAAACCTGATACTGGAGATAAGAAAAAGAAAAGGGCTTTCTCTCAGAGTCCCAAAGCCTCAAGATTTTGTTTAACTCTTCCTCCTCTAATTTGATCTTCTACCACTCTGCAAAACTATATAGGATTTAAAAATAACTTTAAAGGATAACACGATGAGGTTGGAAGAGCAGACCCCCTTCATATTACATGAGCTCTGTTTGGGAGAATTAAAAATAAAGAAACTAGCGGAGAAAATGAAGGTTCCCCATTCAACCCTTTACAACAGAATAAAGCCATTAAAGGAGGAAAATATCTTAAAATTTTGCCCCAAATATGACGTCCTTGGATTGACTCCAACCGTTATCCTAATTGCAGAAAAACAGGCTCGTCCACAATTACCGTACACTGTAGTTCAGACGTTGGTGGAGGGTGCTACAAAAGAATATACTCTTCTTTTTTGCGTCTTCCCATACAGGTATCTTGAAAAATACATTACTTTTATAAGAGGTGAAAATGATCTAGTAGAAATCTCACCTGCTTTAAACCCGATTTACTGGTTTCCATCCCCCCACATAGTGTATGTGAAACAAAGACGGCTATACGTTAATTGGCCCCGAGTCCAGAAAAACATTTCCAGGAAAAAGCATGTAAGCGAAATCCCCGAAATCGGCATGAAAATCGCTGATAAATCTAATGAAGTTAAGGGAACAATAGATGAAATAGATGTGTTAATTATAAAGGAGTTGGAGAAAAACAGTTTAATCAATATAAGGAAAATCTCTGAAAAAATTGGTCTAAAGTTTAGTATAGCCTTTTATCATTACAATAGACATGTTAAACTGGTACGTTACAGATACAGGTTAAAATTCATGCCACCTGACCCTTCAATTAAATTATATTTGCTTAGAGCGCAAAGTCTAAGAAGCCTTCTATATAGTTTAAGATTAATGTCCCTTTTACCCTTCTTTCTTTACGCCTATCCTTTAGCTAACGAACCCAAAGCATATATCGCGTTTTCTGCGCCGGTGAAAGATGAATTAGAGTTTTTCAAACTGCTTAGAAAATTGACAAGAAAACAGCTTCTAATGGATTGCCGTTTCATAGGTTATGTAAGGAAGATTACAAGCTTTACAATACCCTTTCTTGCTCTAATGAATAAACGATGGGTATACACCCTAGACATGAAAATAGGATTGGGAGAGAAGAACGAGGAAATAACATTAATGTAAACAAAAAACAGTTACATGCCGGTTACACGGCTAGCCTTCGTTTAGACAGAAACAAACATATCTCCATGTTAGGAACTTTCATAAATACCATTAAAGTAAAATATATGGGTATATTCTTGCAGGGAGATGAAGAAAAACTCCTAGCCAGACTCACGGAAACAGAACGAAAAGCTGTAAAAGAATATCTTAATGGACTTAAACCAAAGGAGATAGCCTCTAAGCTTGGAATATCCGTGAGAACAGTCTATAAGGCTTTATGGAAATATAGGAAAATCAGCGGCGAAAAAGTAGTTCGAGCAAAGAGGAAGAGAATTGTAGAACCATCCCCCACAGTGAATAGACTGTTCTCCGATCTTATTCGGGTACTTTCAGAGCTAAACGCAACGTTAATTGAGCTCAACAGAAACATAGGTAGGCTCGCAAATCTCCTAGAGACAAGAGATATAACTAAATCAACAGTTAAACGTATTGACGCACAGTTACCTTCCTTTCTTCAGGAAAATCCTTGGATAGAAGTCCTCAGGATGAGAGGAAGGGAATAAAACTTTTGGTAAACCTCGCATTATGTCAACAGTATTTAATAATTTCGCTAAATAAATCTTCAACCTTGGTCACCTGTGTTCTAATCCTCGGAAGATACCTCTTTAACTTAATTGCACATTCAGTCACTTGTGGGGGTAGAAGTCTAGCTGTTTTAAGAACCTTCATGTCATTAAAAATGTCTTCAGGTGTACCTTCTGCGATTATACGTCCTCGAGCCATGACAATGATTTTTTCGAAATTCTCTACCGCGAATTCCACATCATGGGTAACCACTATAACCGTCTTATTCTGTAGGGATAACAATTTCAGTAGTTGGGCTATCTTTTGCTTCTGGAAGTAATCCTGTCCTGTAGTCGGCTCATCAAAAATTATTATTTCCGGGTTATAGCTCAACACGGATGCAATAGCTACTCTTTTTCTCTCACCTCCGCTGAGAAGAAAGGGTGAGGTCTTACGATATCTAGTTAAATCCATTACATTTAACGCCCATTCAGTCCTTTTTCTCACCACCTCCTCAGGGAAACCAAAGTTTCTTAAAGCAAATGCTATTTCATCCTCTACACTTTCCGCGAAAAGCTGGTGATCTGGATTCTGAAAAACTATCCCCACATGCCTGGCAAGAGTAGATACGGGTGTTCTACGTGTATCGTAGCCCAGTATTCTAACTTCTCCTTTAACCGGCTTGAGTAAACCGTTAAAATGTTTTATTAGAGTGGTCTTACCTGCACCGTTTTCGCCCATGATTGCAACTTTTTCACCCTTCTTGATTGTTAAATTTATGTTCGAGAGAACCATGTTTATGCCATCATATGTAAAGTAAACTTCTTTTAGGTAGACTGCGTTTTCCGGCATCTTTTTGCCACCTCCACGGCCAGTTCGTCTGGTGTTAAAGGTATTTTATCGAGCTTTATACCCTGACGCTTGAGTTTTCTGTAAAGGACAATAACTTTTGGTATACCAACCCCTATTGTAAACACATCTGTTCTTGAAAGTGCATCCCTCGGCTCTCCATCAGCAATGATTCTACCCTTGTTCATTACTATTATTCGATCCACTAGCGGGGCTATTACCTCCAGCCTATGCTCGACCACTAGTATGGTTATGTTTAATTTTTTCCTTAGCTCGATCAGTAGATCAAATACTTCCAATGCGCTCACTGGATCGAGGTTAGCGGTGGGCTCGTCCATTACGAGAATCCTAGGTCTCATTGCTATTATAGATGCTATGGCAACTTTTTGTTGCTGTCCGCCTGAAAGCTCGAAGGGAGCCCGTTTTCGAAGATCTTCTATTCCGAGAAGCCTAAGAGCCTCATTTAACCTTTCCTTTATCTCATTTTGTGGTAGATTAAGGTTCTCTAGCCCGAAAATTATCTCTCTCTCCACGGTGGATGCAAAAAGCTGGTTTTCGGGGTTCTGAAAAACCATTCCCACGTATCTAGCCAATTCGTATGTTGGTGTATCTTTAACCTCTTTACCCAATATTTTGACAGACCCCTTGTATACGCCTTCATAGAAGTGGGGTATAAGTCCGTTGAGTGCACGACAAAACGTGCTTTTACCGCAGCCGGAGGGGCCGGTAATCAATATCATTTCCCCTTCCCGTATATCCAAGGAAATGTCCTTCAACGCCCAGAAAGAAGTTCCTTCATACTGGAAGCTGAAGTCCCTGAACCGAGCTACAATCATTGAAAGCCCCCTAAAGGTGCTTACAGTAGTATTCCATGGTCAATATAATCCACTGATTAAAAGCTTTACGTTGTTTAATGCTTCCTTCAGCCTTAGCCTTGGAATAAAATCCTTTATTTGGTAGTTCATTGGAGTCATAATGGGTAGTGTTGTGGAAGAACAGCCTTTCAAAGGGATGTCGGTGGCACCTAAACTAGATGAATTAGTGACCGCCGCCTTTAAGCGGGCTGCAAAAAGTAGTGTAAAAAAGCATGGGAAAGGTGTTAAGGATCTTCGGAAAATCTATGAAAAGAAGATAAGAATAATAAGAGACTATACTGTAAAACGTCTACAAGATATATGCTTCACCACACCTAAAATAACTGAGCTTCATCCATTTTATCGAGAATGGGTTAAACTGATAGTTGACGTAGACGAGCTAAGACGGGAACTAGGTCACCTATATACGGTTTCAAAACTGGTAAACAAGATAGCTGGACAGGAACTGAGACGACTTAGATCGACTAGTAGACCCTCAGAGGCAAGAAGAGTATACAAGTCCTTTGTAGGACGTTTTTTCTCGCTAATGAAAACCATTGAAGAAACACTATTAAACGTTAGAGAAAAACAGTTGAAACTAGTAAAAATCCAAAGTATAAATCCACTTAAACCAACAGTAGTGATAGCTGGTCCCCCGAATGTCGGTAAATCATCTCTTGTAAGAGCCCTGTCGAAGGCTAAACCCGAGGTAAGGGAATATCCCTTCACTACAAAGGAGTTGACAATAGGTCACATAAAGCTCAACAATCACATTGTACAGGTGATCGACACCCCTGGATTGCTAGACCGACCGCTCGAGGAGAGAAATCCCATAGAACTTAAGGCAATTTTAGCATTAAAACACTTAGCATCCATTATAGTGTTTGTCCTAGACCCCACTGAGACCTGCGGGTTCCCGCTCGAATATCAACTACATGTGTTAGATGATGTTCTTAAAAACTTCAAAAACATACCAATAATAGTGGCTTTGAATAAAAACGATATAGTAGATAAAAACCAGTTAAAGAAATTCTTAGAACACCTTTCTAAGAGAAGTATAGTGGATGCCGCTAAGATATCTGCTCTAAAAAGGGAGGGAATAGACGTTCTCATGGACAAAATAATGAAAAATCTTCACTTAGGCGCTATCTCTTGAAGAGATTTCTTCATTTTTAGGGCATCCTCCTCAAGTAGGGGAGATTCACTGATAATGACAGCACTGTAACCTGTTTCTACGAGAACCTTGGCAAGCGGTGTAAAGTCAGGTCCATAGCCACTGCCTATAGGGTGATGGCGTACCTCGCCTCCCTCGCCGAACTCTATTTCACTAAAATGTATGTGAACTGGGTTAACGGCTTCTCGTCCAAGCTCCTTTTCAATGTACTCCAAGATATCTAAGTAATCGTTAACGTTTAACGGTCTCTCACCCCTACTTCTAGCGTAAATATGCGCGAAGTCGATTGTGGGGATGCAATATTTTACGCCTATACTCCTAGATATTTCAACCACCTCCTCCAGACTCCCCACCTGCTTTACTTTCCCCGTAGTCTCAGGACTTAAAACCGTCCTTATACCCTTGGAGACGAGCTTCTCCACTAAGATCCCCAACCTTTCTATAACGTTTCTTAAGGCTACATTCGGCTCCAAGTCCCTGTAATATCCTGGATGGAAAACCACACGGTAAGCCCCCATCCAGTCTGCGGCTTCAGCGGCTCTGAAAAGTCTTTCTAAACTACCTTTATATGTCTCCTCCTTAGAAGCCGCTAAATTAAGTGCATAAGGAGCATGCAATGAAAGCAATATACCGTATTCCCTAGCCAAGTTACCGAAATTAACTGCTTTTTCTTCACTTATATTAACCCGTCTAACAGCCTCATACTCCATCGCATTTAAACCAAGCTGCTTAAGATATGGAGGTATATCCTCCAGCTTTTTACTCTTCAAACTTAAAGGTCTACCTGCAGGACCAAACCTGACCCTGTCCAGGGATACTCCACCCGCCATAGATATCACTATATTATGTCCACTTCAACAGTTAACCTTTTCGAACCAAAACAGATCATGAACGATAATATACCATGATACAACAAACCTTCCATAGACTTTAATAATATCTTCCAATAAGATTACTCGAATGATGAATACTCAGCGAACCGAATAATGAGGAGAAGAGAGTCAACTGAAAATATAAAATGATCTTTAGAGAGTATGAGATCATTTTAAGAGGTTTGTTATCTCATAGATCTTCATGGAGTATACACCTAGATTTTCCCTCCTTATATTTTGGTCTAGAAAGTGTCCTTAGATTCTAGACAATATAATGAAAAAATGAAAAACTATGTTGAGGAATTGCTTGAAAAATTTGCAGAATATAGTTGATGGCTTAGAAATATTAGATGTATTTTAAGGGATTTTTAGGCGACGCTTTTTCTTAAGTCGCTTAAACTTATCCATTATTTCTGGGAGATATAAGATCCACCCTTATACGTGTCCAATATTGATCGTAATGGGTTAGATGGAAACATACAAAAATGTTTCTTGTATGTGTGAATTGAGGAATGGATGTGGATAGAGAATCCGTGTTTTATACCGGGGTTCGAAGGGTGAAGAAGCCTGTAAGAGCTGTTTCAGGGGTTTTAGTAGTAGCTGTGATGACGCATCCGTATCCGTGTCCGCATGGTAGGTGCGTTTATTGTCCTGGGGGTGTACGTGAAGGTACACCTCAAAGTTATGTTGAAAAGTCTCCTGCAGTGTTGAGGGCAAAGCAACACGGGTTTCATCCTTATCTTCAAACCCATGCACGTCTCTCACAGTACGTTGCCATGGGGCATAATCCCTCCAAGGTCGAGGTCATAGTCATGGGAGGAACTTTCCCGGCGATGCCGTTAGACTATCAGGAATGGTTTATAGCAAACGTGTTAGAAGCGTTAAACCGTTTTCCTAAAAGCAGTATACCAGCTAAGTGGATCTACCTTGAAGATGCCATGCGGAGAAACGAGAAAGCGAAGGTGAGGTGTGTTGGTTTAACCATCGAAACTAGACCGGATTGGTCTAAGGAAAAGCAAATAGACCGTTTTCTCCATTTAGGTGCAACCCGAATAGAACTTGGAGTTCAGACAATATACGATGATGTTCTAAGGAAGATTAAGAGAGGGCACATGGTTAGGGACACAATAGTGGCAACACAGCTACTTAAAGATGCAGCATACAAGGTCGCCTACCACATCATGCCCGGGCTACCTGGATCAGATTTAGATAGAGATCTTGAAATGATGAGAACTCTCTTTGATGACAGCAAGTTTAGACCCGACATGCTGAAAATTTATCCCACAATTGTGGTGCCTGGAACAGAGCTTTACGAGTGGTGGAAGAAAGGGAAATACAGGTCTTATACGGACGAGGAGATAGTAGAGTTTTTGATTAAAGCTTTGCGAATAATACCCAAGTATGTCAGGATCATGCGTATCCAGAGGGACATCCCCTTACAGTATGTCGCAGCTGGAGTAAAGATCGGAAACCTAAGGGAAGTAGTCTACAGAGAGGCGTTGAAGAGGGGTATAAAACCGGTTGAAATAAGGTTTAGAGAAGTAGGTCACTATATTCTAAGAACAGGGAAAACACCGGCCCCGGAGAACATTAAGTTGACGAAACTTTTGTATGAGGCCAGCGGAGGATGGGAGGTATTCCTCTCCTTCGAGGATTTGAAGAACGATGTTCTTGTGGGTTTCCTGAGGCTAAGAATCCCGTCATCGGAAGCGCATAGACGTGAAATAGACTCTAGAACCGCCCTCGTACGCGAGCTACATGTATATGGATTTCAGACCCCTGTGGGCGTAAAATACGATACTTCGTGGCAACACAGGGGGTATGGACGCCGACTGTTAAAAGCCGCTGAGGATATCGCCTTAAACGAGTTTGATTGTAAACGGATTCTAGTGATCTCGGGGGTAGGTGTGAGGGACTACTATAGGAAGCACGGTTACAGAAAGGTTAAAGGAAGCTTCTACATGGGGAAGAAACTAAACTAAAGGTGGCACCGAGGAGACTGCTCCGCACGCCCCACATTTGAGGAAATATACCCTCTTATCCTTGATGAGGAAGGTGTCTGGGTTATTACATACTGGGCAGAACACATATATTTTGATGTAACGCTGAAGCAGGGAATTTAGTCTCCTGTAATTAAACTCACCCTGAATAACCGCCATATTTCCTTCCAGGGAGCCGGGTGCCGCAAGCTCCTTTAAAAGAAATCTAAGAAGATGCCGCGGATCCCTATTCAAGGTATCTGATACCTGTTTAAAGTTTTGTATGAAGGTTCTTTTACCACTAATCATAACCTCGAATACAGGAATCTTAAAACGCTCCCCCCTACTAGTAGGCCTTTTTGGAAGTTTTGTTAACGCCCTGTCCAACAGCTTCTCATATGAATAAAATTTTATAGACAAAACCAACCCCTGTTTAAAACTACTTCTTCCTAAAAAAGGTTTTCTATTTCCATAGCGAAAAAACTAATATTGCACCGACCAGACGTGTAAAAGAGGATGCATATGGAGTATTGTCCACAATGCAACTCTCTCCTACTACCGCAACGTCGCGGTAAACAAGTTATTTTAAAGTGTAAAAAATGCGGATTCGAGAAAACATTACATGGTAAAAACACTTTGAAAGATAGATATATACTTAAGAAGAAGATCGAACATAAGCCGGAGGAGAAGATAATCGTATTAGAAAAAGAATTTAAAGTCGGCGTAAAGGTTCCGGCGAAATGTCCCAAATGCGGCCATAACGAAGCATACTACTACGAGCAACAAACACGTAGCGCAGATGAGCCTACAACTAGATTCTTTATGTGTGTTAAATGCGGCTATAAATGGAGAGAATACGATTAAAATAGGCATCGTCAACACTATCGAATTCTAAAAGGATTGATTTATATTTATGATGGACGAATGGAAAATGGTGGAAATTGATGGGCGTAAGGTTTATATTTGGTGACGCCCGTGAATGGAAATATATCATACAAAGTCTAGCTACATTAATAGATGAAGCGAATTTCGTTTTTACCGCGGAGGGTCTAAAATTAAGGGCACTCGACCCTTCTAGAATAGCGATGATAGATTTAGAGTTGCCTTCAATTATTTTCGAGGAATACGAGTGCGACGAAGAAACACTTGTAGGAGTGGATTTAGAAGAGCTGAATAAAATACTTAGGCGTGGAAGAGCCGATGAAAGAATAGGATTCGAAGTGACTGAAGGACGTCTGAAAGTAAAGATTATAGGGAAGGCTTCTAGAACCTTTAGTTTACCTTTAATAGATATAGTTGGCGAAGAACTGGGGCCCCTAAAAGTAACCTTCAATGTAAAGGCAAAACTGCTAAGTGACACGTTAAACGACGCCATAAAGGATGCTGAGCAAATAAGTGATGCTGTTAAGTTTAATGCCAACGAGGACGTATTTTCTCTTAACGCATCGAGCGATAAAGGAGAAGTAGAAGTAGTTTTCGATAAAGAGTCAGGTGCCCTAATAGAATACGAGGTAACAGAACCATCTACAGCTATTTATAGTACGGGTTATCTCTCCGACATGTTGAAAAAAGCGTCTGCGCTCTCGGATATAGCAATAGTTGAGTTTTCATCCAATAAACCTTTATCTCTGAGCTTCGAGATAGCTGGAGGAGGCAGATTAACATACTACTTGGCCCCAAGAACAGAATAAAGTAAATGAGCCACATGAAAAAGAAAACCTACAAACATGAGTTTATTTTTACTCTAGCTGATTTAGTTAAATACCCCTTCACGCGTGATGCAATAGTTTTTGTAAGGAAGCTTGGTTTCGAAGTCAACGACCTTAAAACAGCCTTTGGTCAGGCTGTTTCAAATAGATCTATGGAAAGGATTATAGCCTCGTTAAAGAAAGAAAACGAATACATCCCCAGCGATAACCTCGAACTGGAGATACTCTCTTTTCCAGTTTCCCTCATAATGCTTAAACTTATAGACGACGACATGTTAACAAGAAAATACGCCGTCTTTGAATCCAAGAGGATTGGAGAACTTCTGCTCGAAGAGGAACCTGCTAAAGTACTTTATATTGCAAAGAAAACGTTCAACTGGGATATAAAGATAGTAACTGGTGGATCCCATAGGTATCCATGGGCTATACATTTTACTGACTATATTTCAAATGTTCCTGAATATTCTCCAAAATGGAAGCTTGTTAACAGGCTGATAATCAAAGGATATGTGCTGGTGACAAGAGAGGAGGTGATTCGTCTAATAGAAGAAAGGGTGAAAAAACTCATTGTAGAAAGAGTAAAAAACATGGAGATTGCCCCTGATCTTTCCTCGATCCTTGGAAGTCAGTTAAAGAGGATTCTAGAAGCCTGGTTGCCACAAAAGACCAAGGCATTGATCTCCGTTAAAGGCCTCGCTGTAAAGGAAAGCGACTACCCTCCCTGCATGCGGATCTTAATGGAGAAGGCCAAAAAAGGTGAAAACCTCTCCCATGCAGAGAGATTTGCGCTAGCAACCTTTCTCCTAAGCCTAGGAAAAAGTGTAGACGAGGTTGTAAACGTATTTTCCACAATGCCTGATTTCAATGAATCGCGAACACGGTATCAAGTGGAGCACTTGGCGGGTTTACGGGGTTCACGTAAGAAATATTCACCCTTTAACTGTGAAAACATGAGGACATATGGTTTATGCTATGCCGATGAAGTATGTAAAGGTATAAAACATCCCTTACAGTATTTCTTTAAGAGGGCTAAGAGAAGGGATGTAAATGTCGCGTGAAGAGAGATTCCTAGCATCCATGTTTAGGAGATATTACCAGAGACATGTTAACGCCATTGATCCTCCAGCCGAATTAAACCAACGTGAATTCGCCTTCATACATTTTGGTAGAGAAGGGATGACTAGACATTTGGGCTTTACATCAGATTCAAAACTTAAGGAATACCTTAAATCCACCGCCCCAAAACATGCCTACTATTCCTCCGCCTATTATAGGTATCCGGATGTAGAAAACATGGATGAAAAAGGATGGCTTGGCGCTGACCTTGTATTTGATATAGATGCCGATCACATACCAACAAAGTGTAAGGAGGTGCATGACCATTGGATATGCTCAAACTGTGGATATGTAGGTAAAGGACATGCGCCTACACGTTGCCCGCAATGCAACAACGAGAAAATAAGGACGTTTACATGGGTATGTGAAAAATGTATCGACGCCGCTAAAACAGAGGTTGAGAAGCTCGTAGACCTACTTGTCGACGACCTAGGGTTCGAAGAAAAAGATATCACATTAGTGTTTTCAGGTCACAGGGGGTTCCACCTTCACATAAAATCAGAGAAGGTAAGAAAACTAGACCAGAACGCTAGACGCGAAATTGTAGACTATATACGGGGCCGTGGGATAGAATTCACCTACCATATTAGGGAGGGAGAGGAGACCGGCTGGAAACGGCGTATATTCCAATATCTTGTAGAACTATTCCTACTTGAAGAAGAGCAATTAAGTAGCATTTTAAGTAGCATGGGACTGAGAAGAAGAGTGGTAGATAAAATTATAAGTAGGAAACAAAATATACTTGACATACTTTTAAAAAATCCTAGCTTATTCACCCCTGAAAATATAATAAGTATTATAGGAGAAAAATACTTACACACCATAATAGAGTTCTTGCTGAAGGAAAATGAAATCAATATTGATGAAAGAGTAACAATAGATACGAAACGGTTAATTAGGCTTCCTGGAACCCTTCATGGAAAAACCGGTTTTCAAGTCAAGAAAGTGCCCATCTCATATTTATGGGACTTTAACCCAATACATGATGCAAGAGTGTTCCCTGAAGATTCAATAGCCGTTAAGATAGTAAGCCATGTGCCAGAGAAGATATATGGCTATGAGATACAGGTAAACTCCTCTCAAAATACTGTCAGAGTACCATTATTTCTGGCCGTATATTTAATTAGTAACGGGGGGGCTAGGCTTGCCTGAAAACTTTATTGAAGTTAGAAGAACGATTATAGAACATTTTTTAAAGGAGCTAGAAACCCAAACCCTACTTACACTGGAAAAGAATTTTTATGAAAAAATGTTCGAGGAGATTCGTGCTCTAAAAGAAGCAGCTCTGAAATCCAGCAACAAGGACTTAAGGAAGAAAGTGCTTCAAGAAAGCTCCGACCTCGAAGAGATTCTAAGGAGATTGTTTTTGTGTAGAATTGTTAAAGCTATTAAGAGACTTTCAGAGGAGGGGGAAGTAGAATACGGTAAACTTCTAGACATCGAAAAAGATGCTCTATATTGTATAATAGGTAAGTACGAAAAAATCCAAAGAAGGGTGGAAAACGAGTTAACGAAGAGAAAGACCCCTAAACAAAGATACCGTTTAGTATGCTTCGTAAAAAATTATCCTAAGATACTTGCTTCGGATGGTAGAAGTTACGGCCCCTTCAGAGAAAACGATGTAGTTCTACTACCTGTAGCCGATGCTCTTTATCTTAAACGAAAAGGTGTTGTAAAGTTCATCGGGTTTTAAGGATCTCTGGGAAGACGACAAACCCCCAGCTTCTTCTTATACACCCTTCTATAGGCACCATGCTTGTCTTGAGGAGAAAAGCGTGGTGGAGCGGGATTTATTGTAGGCGACCCACAGGCTGGGCAACTCTCCTGTAACGTGTATCTACCACACTTCTTACATTTTCGAATCCTAGTCATTGAAACGTCAGCTCTTTGACCTAAGTTTTTCGAAGGATACCTTACATCCTTTCTTAGTAGCCTCCTCTGTTACCTTGTTAACTATGGTTTGTAGTGCATGTAATGCAATCTTGGGATCATTAGCCACTAGATCTATCCTATAACGTGGAGCCCCTACAGTATATATCTTTATATTTTTTATTGGATAATTACGTGCCATTTCAAAAGCCTTTGTTAGAACCTCTTTTATGGTTAAAACCCCTTTCTTATCGTAACTTTGTAACGTGAAAACACCACTTAACTTTATCTCTGGAAGCTCTATATGCTCTTTAGCTAACTTATAGAGTACTTTAGCCCATTCCTCCGGTACCCCGGCATCTAAAAATACATTGATACCTCTTCTAACGGCCTCCTCAAACGCTGCATATATTTCTTTGTAATGATCTTCGAGTTTCCAGCCAGCTTCCCTATAGGCGTCATAAAGGGTTTTGTTAAGTTTTGCTGCCGCAAGCTCCAATAGTTTCTCTGCATGAAGAGCCCTTTTCCATTCGCGCATTTTTTCCCTGCGCTCGTCGTCGGCTACCCGTCGCAGAGAAACATCTACATGCCCTCTCCTTCTATCCACACGTATAACCTTAAAGACCGCTTTCTGACCCTCCTTTAAAACGTCACGCACATTCCTAAACCATGACCTAGCGACTTCGTTCAGCGGACAGTATGCTTCTATACCGTTATATTCGTCGAGTTTTATGAACGCCCCATGATCGTATATCCTACTTACAGTACCTACCACTAATTCATAATAACCCGGTAACCTCCTCCTTTTTATCGGCAAGTTTCCACCTCTTCTAGTTAAGTAATCACTCGTATTCCTTCACAAGTATAGCCTTTATCTTAGCCTTCCCTCCAGTAGGTTCAGCTAACACTGCTCCACACACTATACAACGGGTTACAATTTTAGCGTAGTTAAATATCACTTGTTCATTACCACAGTCGGGACAACGCACCTTTATGAACTTGCTTTTAGGCTGGGGAACCAGTATCTTAAATTTCCTAATGACCCTTCACCTCGCCTCTCCAAGAGTTAATTTACGTACCCTAATTCCCTTTCTATGTCGTATATATCCGCAGGTACGGCATTTAAGCTTCAATACCTGTTTTTTAGTTATTTTTGCTGTACGTTTCTGCTCGGGTTTTCTCTTTGAGCCGTAACCCTTCTTCTTGGCTTCGTAACGTCGCTCGCCTTCTGCTAGACTCCTACGTTTTCCCGCCTTATATATGGTGACAGTATGTACTGTATGTTTACGACATCGTGGACAGTATGTTCTTATCCTCTTTGGAACCTCCATCCTCCCTAACCTCAATTCCCCATTAAGATGAATAAGACATAAGATAAACTTTACTGTAGCAGATCCCTATAAGAGCTCCTTAGTAGTGGTTGCCTGTGCATGGTTGCCAAAGTGACGAGAATATCCGAAATACTATGCATGGGTTCATTCCATCTTTTAGGCACCCTTTGACCTACCTACGGGGGCGCCTACACACTTATTCGGCACCCCCTCGGCGAATCTAGGGTTTGCCTCGTCCCCCGGCCTACGGCTCATCAGCTCATCGGCTTACCGAAATACATGTACCTAGATATCCAGATATAAATTTCATGGCGAAAAACTATAGGTAAAATACTTGCAAATCACCATAATCACGAAA